>CAZCER010000376.1:0-5495 GCA_964497385.1 uncultured Armatimonadia bacterium
TGCACATCGAGGACAAGCTCAAAGCGGAGCTGGCGGAACTCAAGGCGGTGCGCGACTACCTGCTGGCGGAGCGCGAGGAGGCGCGCCAGAAGCAGTCGGGCATGCTGGACCGGATGGCGGAGAGCGACTTCGACGTCACCGCGCTCCAGCTCATGAAGCTCTACATCGAACGCCTGGACCGCGAGATCGCGCGGAAGAACGCGGAGATCGCGGAGACCGAGAGGCGCATTGAGCGGAAGCGGGTCGAGGTCGTGGAGGCGAGCCGCGACCGCAAGGTGATGGAGCGGCTGCGTGAGGCGCAGGAGGCGGAGTTCCGCCGCGAGCGGCTTCGGATCGAGCAGAAGATGCTCGACGAGATGGGCACGAACAGCTTCCATCGGCATGCGGCGAGCGAGGCGGGGAGAGGGGCGAGCGCATGAACGAGAGCGGGATGGAGCGCGTCGTCTCACGCATCGCGAGCATCGAAGCGCGCATACGGGAGATCCAGTCGGGCTTCACCGGAGAGACGCCTTCGGATCCGGGCCGAACGAGCTTCCGCGGCGAACTCGACAGGGCCGCCTTGCGGGAGCGGATGCACGCGGCCCCGGGCACGAGCCAATGGGACGATGTCCTGGTCCGCGAGGCTCTCGCCCAGGGCGTCGATCCGTCTCTGCTGCGCGGCGTGATGATCGCGGAGTCCGGAGGCGACCCGACGGCCGTCTCGCCGGCCGGCGCGCAGGGGCTCATGCAGCTCATGCCCGAGACGGCGCGAGGCCTCGGAGTCCGCAACCCGTTTGACCCGGCGCAGAGCGTTCGCGGCGGCGCGCAGTACTTGCGCACGCTGCTCGACCGCTTCGGAGGCGACGTCGAGCGGGCTCTCGCGGCGTACAACGCGGGTCCGGGCGCGGTCGAGCGCTACGACGGCGTGCCTCCGTACGCGGAGACGCAGAGCTACGTGAGACGCGTGCTGGAGCTTGCCGCCCAGAGCGGCGCGAGCATGGGCGCGGCGCAGAGCGCCTGGCAGCCCCCGATCGGATGAGAGATGCGGCTCGGTAGGAAAAAGAAAGCCGAGGATGCGGCCCCGCCCGAGGAGCCTAGGCCGTCCGAAGAGCCGAAGAGGGCCAAGGACAAGGGCAAAGGCAAGGGCACGCCAAAAGGCAAAGGCGGCAGACCCAAAGCCTGCTGCGGGTGCTTGATCCTCAGCGTCTTGCTGCTCGGAGGCGCGTGGTGGTTGCTTCGGGATCGCATCCCGGCGTCGGTCGCGGGATTCACGCTGCCCACGTGGCTTGCCTCGTCGGCTGGCGCGGCGACGGAGGTTGAGAGCGGCGTCGCGACCGAGAGCGGCGCGGAATCAGCGGAATCGCAGGCCGAGACCGCCGAGGAAGAGGCTGCGGCGAGGCTGGACGCGGAGGAAGGCGCGGAGTCGGCGCTCGAGTCGGAAGTGGAGTCCATCGAGTCGGGCGCGGAGTCGGCTCCCGAGCCGGCGGCCGCGGTGGTCGAGAGCGAACGGACCGAGTCCGCGGCGAGTCGGACCTGATTCGCGAAATGGCGGTGACGCCGCCGGCGCCGGCCGCGCCCTCGGCGGGAGCGGCCGACGCGGACCGCGCCGCGCGCGAGAGAGAGAAGAGGCAGAAGGCTCAGCGGGTCGGCTCGATTCTCGCGGCGATGAAGCCCGAGATCGCTGCGGAGACCCTGATGCAGCTTCCGGAGAATCAGCAGGTCGCGGTGCTCCGGACGATGGAGGAGGGAGCGATCGCGAAGATCCTGAGCGAAGTCGAGGACCCTGCGGCGCGTTCCCGCCTCGCCCTCGGCCTCATGCAGTAGCTTTCGACGCACCCGCTTCGCGGGGCGCGATTGGCGAGACAAGACAGGCAGGAAAGGGGGTGACAATATGGACATTGCCAAGCTTCTCGGAACTGCGGGGTCGGTGCTGTCGGAGGCCGGATCGGCGCTGTCGGGAGGCGACGGGTCGACCGTGAGCGCGGTGGGCGGCCTGTTCGCCAAAGCGCTCGCCGCCGCGACGAGCGAGACGGAAGCGTCCGCGACCGCGGCGACCGCCGAGACCGCGGACGCGACCACGCTGGTGACCGGTCCGCTGACGACGACCGCCGCGGGAACCGAGGAGAGCGCGCTAGGGCCCATCGCGGGCCTGAACGGCGCGGAGAGCCTGGACGCGGCGGCGGCCAAGACGCTCAGTCTCGCGCTCGCGACCGCGATCGTGACCTGGGCGAGCCAAAGCCTCGGCTCGCGAGGGGACGACTCGACGGTTACGGTTGAGGGTCGCCACGTGGACTCGCTCGTTGACGATCTCCCGGCGGCGCTTCGACAGGCCATCGAGGAGACTCTCGCCGCTCTGGACGCGCGGGGTGGGGACATCCCGGCCGAGATCATGGCCAGTCTGAACGCGATCCTCGGCGCCGTGACGGTGCAGGCGCCGGAGGTCACAGGCGGGCCGCTCTCGGACATGCAGGTCACGCGCTTCGCCGGCGAGATGGCGGACGCGATCGTGGAGGCGGTGTCAAACCGCTTCGACGGCGGCTCGGGCGTCCTCGAACGGGCGCTGCAGTCGCTCGGGGTGGACGCAAGCGCCCTGCCGGCCGACGCAACGGTCGAGGAACGCGTGAACGGTCTCATCGATCTGTGTCGGGCGAGTCTGGAGTCGAGCCTGGCTTCCGAGGCGACAAGCGCGGAAGACCTCGCGCAACTCAAGGCGGCGATCGACACGCTGCTCGAGCGGTTGCGAGGAACGGTCGCGCGCGTGACCTCGATGGCGGCGGAGACCGCCGAGCCGGAGACCGTTTCGGCCTCGGCCGCCGCAGCCGCGCCAGCGAGCGCTCAAGCTCGAGATGGCGACGCGTCGGCGTCCGCGGTTCGGACGGCGAGCGCGGGGACAGGGTCCGGCGAGTCGGTTCGGTCGCCGGTCGACGCCGGCAACCTCGCCACGGCGCCGGTCTCGGCGTTCGGGCGGGGCGTGAAGGCCCGCACGGAGCCCGCACCCGGGCTGCGAGCCGTGATCGAGGAGACCGTAAGGCCGGTCGAGCAGGTGCCGGTTCGCGTGGTCGCTTCCGGGCAAGGCGAGACGCCGAGCCTGACCGACGCGTTGTCCGCAGCGGTCCGGCAGGCGTCAACCGCGAGGGCGGCGGCTGCGGCCGACGCGGAAGGCCAGGTGTTGGTCAGCCCGACGGTCGGGCCGGTCGCGACCGATTCCGGCGCCCCGCGCACGGCGTCCGCGAGGACGCTTCTGCGCGAGGTGCTGACGTCGGCGGACGACGACACGGCGAGCGGCGAGGTCACAGTGCGACGCGGCCAGACCGCGAAGTCGGTGTCTCTCGACGCTCTAGAGCGGCTGTTCGCGCCTCCGGAGCGGGACGACCGCGCGGGCTCGGAGTCGCGGCGGATCGCCGCGACGCAGGCTCTCGCGGCGTCGCAGGCCGGCGTCGATTCGGTCGCCGCGCCGCTTGCCGCGGCCGGCGGTCCGGGTGTGCCGCTTGACGCCCAGACCGTGCAGGCTGCCGCGGAGTCGGGATCCCAGCGCGCGAACGTCATGACCCAGGTGGAGAACTCGCTTCAGGATGTGGCCTTCAAAGGACGTCAGGAGGTCGTCATCGAGTTGCGTCCTCCCCATCTGGGCGATGTGCGGGTGACCCTTACGGCTACAGAGCAGGCGGTCACCGCGCATTTCCAGGCGCAGTCGCACACCGTGAAGGCGATCCTCGAGTCCAACATGTACCTGCTCAAGGACATGCTGAACAACGCGGGCGTCAACGCTGAGGAGATCCAGGTTTCCGTGGGCCTCGGCGGCGACCAAAGTGGAGGATGGCGTCAGAACGGCGACCAGGCCGCGATGTACTACCGGAGCTTCGACCCCCGGCACGCGCCGGTGGTTGAGGACGCGTCTGTCCGTCCGGTGGGGCTCGATGCGGGACAGACCTACAGCACGGCTTCCGTCGTGAACCTCTTGGCCTGATGTTCGGGCCTCGGGCGGCCGACAACACCCTATGAGAGGGGGAAGCGCGACATGGCAGTGAGTTCAGTGCTTGGAGCCAGCTCGACCTCGGGTTCGTCATCGAATAGCGCGGTGCTCTCGAACGAGACGCTCGACGCGCTGGGCCGCGATGAGTTTCTGACTTTGCTCGTGGCCGAGTTGCAGTATCAGGACCCGCTGAACCCGATGGACAACACCGACTATGTGACGCAGCTTGCGCAGTTCTCCGAACTGCAGGAGATCCGCAATCTGTCGGAGGCGACGACGCAGGCGTCGCTCTTGTCCGTGGCGTCCTCGACCGCCGCGATGATTGGGCGGACGGTCGTAGCTGAGGTGACCGACGCGGAGACCGAGGAGACGACGACCGTCACGGGAGAGGTCGCCGGAGTCCGGCTCGAAGACGGGGTCCCGACGCTCACGGTGAACGGCGCGGACATCACGCTCGACCAAGTGGTCGAGATCCACTAGGTCGAGCAAGCTAGGCAGGTGACATCGACAGTGGCTGACGAGAACCGCATACAGGGACAGAACATCCGGACGCAGTCGATCGCGACCCGGACGCAAACGGGCGCGCAGGCTCCCGCGCGGACGGCGGACGGCAAGACGTTCGCCGAGGTGCTGCGCGAGCGCCAGGCGGGCGCGGAGGCGCTCCGGTTCAGCGGTCACGCGCAAGCGAGACTGGCGTCCCGTCAGGTCAGCCTCACGGAGTCGGACCTTACGCGCCTGAAGGACGGCGTGGACAGGGCCGCCGCCAAAGGAGGGCGCGAGTCCCTGGTGTTGTTGGACGATCTCGCGCTGGTGGTGAGCGTGCGGAACCAGACGGTCATCACCGTCATGGACGGTGAGAGCCGGAAGGGGAATGTGTTCACGAACATCGACAGCGCGGTGATCGTGTAGATCGTCCCGGCACTACGCAGGAGCTGGACCTCTTAGAGGAGGCTCCGGGGGCGCCAACCGACTGAGGCGCCCGGCGGCTTCGCGCCGCACGAAGATCAACCGGAACGCCGGCCGGGCCCGCGACGCGGCCCGGCGGCGATCCCTCAAAGGAGGTTAGGGGCCATGATGCGGTCCCTCTTCTCGGGCACGTCCGGTCTGCAAGGGCACCAACAGCGGATCGACGTGATCGGGAACAACATCTCGAACGTGAACACGAACGGCTACAAGAGTTCACGCTCCAACTTCCGCACCACGATTCTGCAGACGATGGGCGCCGCCGGAGCCGCGACGGGAACGCGCGGTTCGGTGAACCCCAAGCAGATCGGTTTGGGCACGACCACAGCCTCCATCGACCCCGACTTCGGCCAGGGCAGCCTCGAGACGACCTATCGCCGGAGCGACGTCGCGCTCGAGGGCCAGGGCTTCTTTGTCCTCGGCGCCGCCGAGAACGAACTCTACACCCGCAACGGGGCCTTCAACGTGGACCAGCAGGGCAACCTGGTGTCCCTCATGAACGGCTACTATGTGCAAGGGTGGAACGCGGATCTCGACGGCGTGCTGGACACGACTCAGGCTCTCGACAATCTCTACATCC
>CAZCER010000377.1:0-5487 GCA_964497385.1 uncultured Armatimonadia bacterium
CCCTCCAACCGCTCTTCCGGCTCTCACACCACCCGACGCCCCTCCACAACATCACTTGCGCCACAATGCCCCGTTTCCGGCCGGGGTTCTAGAACAGCCCCACCCCGAGCGCCAACGCCGCGCCTCCCCCATCGCAGGTTTCTCGCTCGCGGGAGGAAGCACCCCCTCCAGAGTTAACTTCCTCTAACTAGCCAGACCACGCCGCTGGCCCGCGGCCGTAAGCGGCTGCCGTGCGGCGAGGGCTGCAAACGAAGGAGGGCGCTCGAAATGCCAAGGCTGTACGCGGTTGGATCGCTTGCGGTTGCGTGGATCGGCGTGGCCCTGACAGTCGGGTGCGGCGGCGGCGACGGCGGCGCGGCCACCGCGGGCGGCGACGGCGGCGACGGCGGCAAAGGCGGCGACAGCGCGATCCAGGTTGGCGCCGGCGGCTCCGCCGGAACCGGCGCGACCACCGAAGGCGCGGGAGGCGCTGGAACCGCCCCCGGACAGCCAGGAACCGCCACCCCCCTGGACGGAGCGGCAGGAGCGGCCGGAAACCCCATCGCCTTGCGCGTCCTGTGCATCCCGTTCGCCTTTGCGGCGGGGCTTGGCGCGATCACACCCGGAACCGAGTTCACCGCACCCGTCTATGACGGCGCGGGTGGGGCCCAGGCCGGCACCATCGCCGTCACGTTCCGCGACGAGGCCGGGGCGGAGTACTTCGAGCAGTCCACTCCTGTCCAGCACATCGGATACGGCCCGGGGTCGGTGGACTACGACGTCAGCCGTCTCGTCCTCACAGACGGCTCCGATCCCGCAACCGTCGGAGTGCGCCTTGAACCCCTGACCGAGTCGACCGTCGACGCAAACCACCCGATCACCGTGCAGGGGCTCGACTCGACCGGAGCCGTGCTTGACCAGGCCAGTGTCTCCCAGATCGCGGCAGGCAGCTCCGATCCGAACCTCGGAGAGCCCATCGAGGTCCAACTCGACCCGGGCACAGGCCAGTTCGCCGCGTTCCGCGTCTCCGTGCCCACCGGCGGCTTCGCCATGTTCTGGCGGATCTGCATCCTCGACCCCTAGCCGAGCGGGAGGGACCGGCGCGGCCACCGAGGAACACAGGGGCGCCGGGAGCGCTTGTCGCGCTCCCGGCGCCGAGGGCCGTACCGGACGCGACATGCGAGGTGCGGCCTTGCCGAAGAAGGAGGTATGGCAGTGAGCCTGTTGGACGATCTCTCGAGGGGCGTGCAGAGCGTCGGCGACGCCGTCTCCAAGGAAGCGAGCAAGGTCTCTGTCCAGGCCCAGATTGGCACGGAGGAGCGCGCGATCTGGCAGATCTACTCCCAGATGGGGTACCGCGCCCTCGAACTCCTCAGCGCCGGGACCCTGCAGGACGAGAAGCTCTCCGAACTCGCCGCGACCATCACCCCGCACCAGGAGAAGCTCAACGAACTCAAGCGGCAGCTTGAGCAGTAGCTGCGGGCCGCTCTCAACGCGGCACTCGCGCCATGCGTAGCGCCAACGGATGGAGGGGGGCCTCGAGACGGCCCCTCTCGCCATCCCGGCGCGGTGCACGGGCCCACGTCCGCCGCCGCTCGTAGGCCGCCGCCCCCCGCGCACCCCGACCACCGGCGTTCGGGGCGCGCCTCCCTCTCTCTCCCCGCCGGCGGGCTTCCGCATCAATTCCGCACCTCCGCTTGACACTGTATGCGAGTGACATATATGCTACGGACATCTATATGCAAGGAGCAACTAGTGAGACAGGGACACTGCCATCGCCACGGAGTCGACTACGGGCCCTGCACCTGCACGCTCGGGAAGATCCCGCGCCTCATCGAGCCCATCCTGCTCTATCTGCTGGCGGCGGGAGAGGCCGAGTACGGGTACGAGCTGACCGACCGCGCGGCGAGCCTCGCGATGACCGACGCGGGAGTCGATCCCGGAGGCGTCTATCGGGTGCTGCGGCATCTCGAGGAACAGGGCTGCGTCGTCAGCGAGTGGTCGCAAGGGGAACGCGGACCCAGCCGGCGCCTCTACCGAGTCACCGATGACGGCCTCCGGCAGCTTCGCGATTGGTCCGTGGTCCTCGGACGCAGCGGAGCGGCGATGGTGGACTTGTCCCGGAAGTGCGAAGCCCTACCCCAACGGGCGGCCGAAGGCCCCCCCGCAGCGAACCGACCGAGTTCCAGAACCCGGCGGTGACCACGAAAGGACGGCGTCAAGATGCGCAACCGCAACATGCTCAGACTCACAGGTCTTCCCGGCTGGATGCGTTTCGGCTACAGCCCCGGCTGGATCGGCCGCAGCGCCACCGGCCTCGGCCCCTGCGCCGAGTACCTCATGACGGGCCAGTGGCCCAATCCTCAAATGGCCGCGGCCATGCAGGGCGGATTCGCGGCCCCCATGGCCGGCGCGTTCGCCGGCTCCGCGCCAGGGCCGGACCTTGCGGCCCAGGTCGATCAGATCCGAATGTCCCTCAACGCGCTGCAGCAGCAGCTCGCCGCTCTGGAGCAGCGACTTGCCCAGGCAGCGCAGGGGGACTAGTCCACCCCAAGGGTGGCTCGCATGAAAGGAACCAACGTGAAGATAGCGGTAGCGGCAACAGGCAATGACCTCTCGGCGGCGGCCGACCCACGTTTCGGCCGGTGCGCGTTCTTCGTGGTCGTCGACAGCGAGACCGGCGCGTTCCAGGCGTTCCCCAACACGGCTGCGGCCCAAGGCTCCGGAGCGGGCATCGCCGCGGCCCAACTCGTCGGCAACACCGACGCCGAAGCCGTCGTCGCCGGGCAGTTCGGACCGAATGCGTTCCAGGCGCTCTCCGCCGCCGGCATCCGGATCCTCCAAGGAGGCGCCGGCACAGTCGCCGAGGTCGTTGAGGCCGCCAAGAACGGTGCGCTTCAGGAACTCGGCGGCGCGAGCGTCGCGGCTCACTACGGCACGGGCGGCGCCGGCGCCGGCATGGGCGTGGGCGCGGGCGCCGGCGGCGGCATGGGCGCGGGGGCCGGCATGGGCATGGGCATGGGCGGCGGCGGTGGCCGCGGCATGGGTGGCGGCGGCGGCCGCGGCATGGGCGGCGGCGGTGGCCGAGGCATGGGCGGCGGCATGGGCATGGGCGCGGCCCCGATGGCCGCTCCCGCCGGCGACTCACTCGACGAACTGACCGGAGTCGTGCGGATGCTCTCCGAGCAGCTTGCGGACATGCAGATGCGCCTTGCCGCCATTGAAACCAAACTGCAAGGCGACTGATTGGTCAGAAGGGCGCACGATGAGCGCACACTCACAAGGCAATGGGCTCACCATCACGGTTGCGGCGGGCAAAGGCGGGACGGGCAAGACACTCGTCTCCACCAGCCTCGCCCTGGCCCTTCAGCGCGCCGGCGTACCGACCGTTCGGCTCCTTGACTGCGACGTCGAGGAGCCCAACGCGGCCATTCTGCTGAAGCCCCGGATGCGCGGCGTCGAGCCCGTCTCCATTCTCGTTCCCGCAGTCGACCTCGACGTCTGCACCCGCTGCCGTCGTTGCGCCGACGTCTGCGAGACCGGGGCGATCGCGGTCATCCGGCGGGCCGTCGTGACGTTCCCCGAACTCTGTTCCGGGTGCGGCGCCTGCGCGCTGGTCTGCCCCGTCGGCGCCATCACGGAGACGCCCCGCGTGGTCGGACAAGTCTCGTCGGGCGCAACCGCCGATGGACTGGAGTTCCATGAGGGCCGGGTCGACGTGGGCCAGATGCGGAGCGGCCCCCTCGTCACCGCCGTGCGGCGGAAAGCGGGCGACGGGGTCACTGTGATCGACGCCCCTCCCGGTACCGCCTGCCCCATGCAGAACTCCGTCGAGGGCGCCGACCTGTGCATCCTGGTGACCGAGCCCACCCCCTTCGGCCAGAGCGATCTGGCCGCCGCCGTCGACACCTGCCGGGCCCTCGGGACTCCGGTCGGCGTCATCGTCAACCGCGATGGAATCGGCGACAACTGCGTGGACGACTACTGTGAAGCCGAAGCGATCCCGATCCTCTTGCGGATCCCGCATGACCGCGAGATCGCCAAAGCCTACTCCAGAGGAGAGACGCTGCTCGACGTCGACGACGCGTGGGCTGAGCGCCTGCTCGAGGCCGTCGGAGCCGCGGAGCCCCTCGCCCGAAAGGATGAACACGCTATGCCACGAGGAGATGGAACCGGCCCGATGGGCCAGGGTCCGATGACCGGGCGCGGTCTCGGGCCGTGCAATCCCAACAACGTGAACCCCGCCAGCCCCCAGCCCGGCGTCGTCGGAGGCGCCTGGAGCCGCTGGATCGCGCCCGTCCTGGGCGGGATCGGTCAGGGCCTTGCCGCGACGGGCCGAGGCCTCGGCCAAGGCATGGGCCAAGGCATGGGCCAAGGCATGGGCCGAGGCATGGGGCGCGGAATGGGCCGCGGCCGCGGAGGCGGAGGTAGGGGACGCTGGTGAGCGCGCCCGCCGGGAGACTCAGACAGGTCGTCGTTCTTAGCGGCAAGGGTGGGACCGGGAAGACCTCCACCCTTGCCGCGTTCGCCTGCCACGCCGCGTTGCCCGTCCTCGCGGACTGCGACGTCGACGCGGCCAACCTCCATCTGCTGCTCGCCCCACGCCTCGAACGGGATGAGGCCTTCGTCGGGGCGAAGGTCGCCGTGCGCGACGAGGCGCTCTGCACGCGGTGCGGCGTCTGTGAGCGCACGTGCCGCTTCGACGCCATCACAGCCGAGAGCGTTCGGGAGACGGCGTGCGAGGGCTGCGGCGCCTGCGTCGTCGTCTGCCCGACCGGGGCGCTTCGCCTGGAGCCGGTCGTCAACGGCCACGCCTACATCTCAGCCACCGAGTACGGCCCGATGGCGCACGCCAAGCTCCTGCCCGGCGCGGAGAGTTCCGGCAAGCTTGTCACCCGCGTCCGCGAACTCGCCGCCGAACTGGCCCTCCGAGACGGGCGCGACCTGATCCTCATCGACGGCCCGCCCGGCATCGGCTGCACCGTGACGGCCGCCTTGGTCGACGCCGACGCGGTCGTGCTCGTCACCGAGCCCACGCTGTCGGCCATGCACGATCTCGAGCGCGTCGCCGAACTCGCCGGCCACTTCGGCATCCCCACGGGGATCGTCATCAACAAGGCCGACCTGAACACCGAGAACACACGCCAACTCCGAGAGTTCACGGCGCGCATCGGCGCTCGCGCCCTCGGCGAACTCCCCTTTGACGCGACCGTTCCCCGAGCGATCTCGGCCCGCACGCCCCTACCCCGCTTCGCCCCGGAATCCCCCGCCGCGACGGAACTCGCCCGAGCGTGGGGACGCACCAAAGAGTGGTTGGGCCTCGGGTAGGCACGCGTCCCTTGCTTCCTTGCGGTCAGCGCGACGCCTCCGCCGGGCGCGGCCCGGGCGGGTCAGTTCTTCGCCGCCCTGACGACCACGCTGAGCCCTTTGGGGGCCGTCGCGCTGACCGCGTCCACATCGACGTACACCAGGTCTCCCGACGCCAGGTCATCGTAGTCCGTGTCCACC
>CAZCER010000378.1:0-5485 GCA_964497385.1 uncultured Armatimonadia bacterium
CGCGCTCTGTCCTTCTGTGCCTCAGACGTTCGCCCGTGTTACGGGGTTCCCCTGCGGACAGCGCGAGGGATGGAGTGCCCTACAGCGTAGCCGCGAGGCGCGGAGGCGTCGCCGACCCGATGGGGAAGGAGCGGGCAAGAGGCCCGCGCTCCGGTTGGCGGGCTCCGGGTGTGCGGAGGATTCGGTCGGGCCCCAGTGAATGCCCCTCGTGCGGGAACACCCCGGGAGGCGAGCATGTCGGAAGGGCATGCGCCGGACGAGGGCGGCGGGCCGGTCTATCTGGCGGCGCCCAGGATCGTGCGGCGCGAGTCATGGGGCAAACGAAACTGGCGGTGGCTCTCGGTTGCCGCGCTGCTTGCCCTATCGCTCCTCCCGGAGGCCGAGCGGGCCTACTCCCTCGCCGAACTCGTCCCCTCGATCGTGCTGGCGGTCTGGCTCCTCGCGGTGCTCGTCTGCGCCGCGGCGCCGTCGCGGGGTGTGCGCCCCTCCGTGATTGACGCGGCGTCGGCCCTCCTGAACGGGGCCTTCGCAACCGCGCTCGGGTTCGCGCCGACGGCCTCGTCGGCCCTGGTCGGAGCGGGAGTGGCCGTCGCCGCCATTTCCGCGCACGACACCGACCTTCCCCGCCCGAGCCGCCTCAGCGCCGCGATCCTCGTCGCCCTGCTCGCGCTCTTGGGGCGCATCGTGGTGGAGCAACCCATCGCGGCGTACGGGTTCGTTCTTGTGGGCATCGCCGTCGTCGCGGCCGGCGCCTCGCGGCTCACCCGCGACGAGGTCGTTCCGGTCATCGCCCCGGGGAGTTCGCTCCACAGGACCGGTGACCTCAAACGAACCGTCCAGTCGCTCCGCACCGCCGCGGGGGGCCTGCAGGCGCGGGTGGTTCACGCGGAGAGCCTTCTGCGGATCCGCTGCGCGTCCGAGGGCGCCGAGACTCCCGCCGACGCCGCGCAGCGCGTCGGCCGGCTTCTCTGCGCCGCCTATGGCTTCGAAGCCGCGAGCGCGTGGCTCCTCAGCCCCGAGGGCGAGCACCTCGACCTGCTCGGAGGCTACCGGCTCTCAAGCCAAGCCGGCCGGATCCAGGCCGACCAGCATCTCATCGGCAAGGTGGCGGTCACCGGCGCGCCGAGCGTTACGGGCAGTCCCACGGACGGCGCGCGGGACCCGGCGGTCGCCGGGCGGGTGGGCGAACTGGGCCCGCAGTTCCTGTTTCCCATGTCCGATGAAGGGCGCGTGCGCGGCGTGCTGGCGCTGCATGGCCGGCGCGAGGGCGATCCGCCTCCGCGCTCCATCCCGCGGGAGTTGCAGGAGGGCGTACGGCACGCCGCCGCGGCCCTCGCGGACGTGGTCGTTCTCCGTCGCGAGGAGGTCGGCAGGCGACAGATGCGGGCGCTCTACGACATCGCGTGCATGTTCGAGGCCGGGCGCCCCACATCGGATCTGCTGACAGAGGTCCTCGGGGTGCTTTCGGGCGTCGTGGACTTCACGAACGCGAGCGTGTTCACGGTGCAGCGCCGCACCGGCAAACTCAGGCTCCGCGCGAGCTTCGGGGAGCACATCGACCTGCGTGAGGAGATCGCGTTCGAGCGTGGGAGCGGCATGTCCGCGTGGGTCGCGGAGCGGAGGCGCGCGCTCGTGGTGCCGGATGTGCGCCTCGACCCGCGCTGGGGGTCGCTCCCGGAGTCGGTCCGGTCGTTCGCCTGCTTTCCGCTTGTGGGCGAAGCCGGCGAGGTGACGGGCGTCCTGAACATCTCGGCGGACGAGCCCGGGCGTTTCGGGCGCGAGGAGGAGGGGCTCCTCCGAATCGTCGCCTCACAGATCGCGCTGACGATCCGACGGGCGGATCTCTACTCGTCTCTCGAGACGCTCGCGCTGCTCGACCCCGCGACGGGCCTGCACAACGAGCGCTTCCTCCCCATCGCTCTCGAGCGCGAGATCGCCGCCGTGAAGGGCCTGGAGAAAGCCCAGTTCGCCCTCGTGCTCCTCCAGCCCAAGGAACTCGAGGCGGGGCGCACCCGTGAAAAGCGCATCTTCCGTCTGGCCTACGCGGCGCATGAACTCATCGGGCCGAGCGGCGTCATCTGCCGGTACGAATCCGACCGTCTGGCCATGCTTCTGCCGGGCCGGGGACCGCGGGAGACGCGCGAGCTGCTCGAGGCGCTGACCAAGAGCCTGGAACCGGTGGGCATCCTAGCCGGCTGCGCCTACTGCCCCTCCGAAGGGTTCGCGTCCGACGCGCTGCTTGGGATGGCGGGGGTCCGGCTTGGGGCGGCGCTGGCCGAGCGCCCCGAGGGCGAGGCGGAGCGGTGACGCTCGACCCGGGCGAGGCGCGCGTGATCTCCGCGTCCCGCCGAACCGACATCCCGGCCTACTACGCTGAGTGGCTTGCGAATCGGCTTGCGGCGGGGCGGTGCACGTTCTTCCATGCGCTGGCGCGCCGGTGGATGGAAGTGGACCTCCGGCCGGACGCGGTGCGGGCGATCGTCTTCTGGTCAAAGAACTACGCGCCTCTCCTACCCCACCTCGACCGCATCGCGCGCGACTACCCCTTCACCTGTCACCTGACCATCACCGACCTGCCCGCCGCGCTCGAGCCGGGCTCGCCGCCGTGGGAGGTGACCACCGCCCAGGCGCGCGCGATCTCCGAACGCTTCAGCCCCGACCACGTCATCTGGCGCTTCGACCCGATCGCGCTCACGCCGGAGACGACGTGGCCGCGGACGTTGGAGCGCTTCGCGCGGTTGGCCGCGGCGCTCGAGGGCTCGGTCACGCGATGCGTGTTCAGTTTCATGCAGGTCTACGGCAAGGTGGAGCGCGCGCTGCGCAAGGCCGGCGTCGCCTACGAGGATCCGCCGCTCGACCGGCGCCGCGAGATGGCGCTCACACTGCGCGAGGCGGCCGCGCGGCACGGGATCGACCTGGTGTCGTGCTGCGTCGAGGGGCTTGCCGAGGTAGGCGTCCCGGCCGGCGGTTGCATCGACCCCTGCATCCTCCAACGGGTCGGGATGCGGGACGGTCCGAAGCTGAAGCCGGCGCCGTCGCGCAAGGGCTGCGGGTGCCGCCAGTCGACCGACATTGGGATGTTCGACACATGTCCCGGGGGATGCGTGTTCTGCTACGCGAACACCTCGAGCGAAGGCGCGCGCAGGGCGTTTGAGGCGCACGACCCGACGTGCGAGTCGATCAAGGCGAGGAGGAAGGGGCCGACGGGATAGGACGGCTGGCGCGCCTGGAGGGATTCGAACCCCCACTCGCCTGATCCGAAGTCAGGTGCCTTATCCCTTTGGCCACAGGCGCGCGTGGCCCGTACAACAAATGGCGCGCCCGAAGGGACTCGAACCCCTAATCTCCTGATCCGTAGTCAGGTGCCTTATCCATTCGGCTACGGGCGCGCGAAACCGCCATACGAGAGCGGGCAGTACCGAGGTTTCATGGCGGAGTGAGAGGGATTCGAACCCTCGAGGGCAGTTTACCCACCCTATCTGCTTAGCAGGCAGACGCCTTCAGCCGCTCGGCCATCACTCCGAATTGTCAGGCGGTAGTCTAGCATCTGAGCGGATGCGACGCAAGGGGCAACGCCGCCCGCACCGACGAAGGAGGAACCGGGCCGACCGCGGAAGCGTTAGGAGATTGTTGCGTGGGGTAACATACGCGGTTGGGCCGCGCCCTTGGGCCGGACGTCACCCGCCGCGATCCTTGCGCGCGAGGGAGGGACTCATGCCGTCGTTGGTTCGCGCCCTTGTTGTGACAGCGCTTGCGCTGTGCGCCGTCGCGCAAGGCCAACAGGACGAACTCGACGAGTCCCTTCTCAACGTGACCCCGACCTACTCGCTCACCGAGACGGCCGCCGCCCTCGACTTCGACGCCGTCCTCCGCGACGCGCGCTTCCTCTCCTCGCTCTCCAGCCGCATGCCGGGCACGGCGGGCAGCTTGATCGCGAGGGACTACCTGCTGAAGCGCATGGAGGAGGCGGGACTCGAGCGGATCGGAACCGAAGCGTTCAAGGTTCTCGCGCCGGTCCCGACGCTGCAGCGTCTTCCGGCTTCCCTCACGCTCGACGGCGGGGCCGCCGTGCGCCTCGAACCCGTGTGGCCGAACCTCGTCCGACCGAGCCGCGCGCCGCGCGGGGGCCTCAGCGGGCGCCTGGTCTACGTCGGAAACGGCGACCTCGAGGACTTCGATCGGGAGAACATCGAGGGCTGCATCGCGCTGATGGAGTTCGCTTCCGGGCGGGCCTGGTACACCGCCGCGATGGTCGGGGCGAAAGCGGTTGTCTTCCTGGGCGACAACCCGTCCCCGCTCCGCGGCGAGGCCGAGGAGAAATTCTCCGAGCAGCCCCTTTCGACGCCGCGCTTCCTCGCGGTCGGGCAGGCCGCCGACGCGCTCCGCGACGCCACGCGCGACGGCGCGAGCCCGCGAGCGGTCCTGCGGGGCGGGGCTCGCTGGCGGGAAGTGACGGGAAAGAACCTCTATGGCTTCATCCCGGGGACCGATCCCGAACTCGCCTCTCAGCCGGTCATTCTGACCACCTGGTACGACTCGGTGAGCGTCGCGCCGACGGTTGCGCCCGGGGCCGAGGGCGCCGCCAACTGCGGGTTCGTCCTCGAACTGGCGCGGTTGCTCCGCGAGCACCCGCCGGCGCGCCCGGTGATCGTGCTCTTCACGGACGCCCACGGGATCTCGATGGCCGGCATGCGGAGCTTCGTGAAGGCCCGAGTGACCCACTGGCGGACTGAGAAGCCCAAGCCGGAGAACGAGCGGAAGCTCGAAGACCTTCATTTCCGCGGCCTGATGGCTTTCGACCTGAGTTCGCACGGGACCGGCGTCGGGGCGTTCTACAAGGGCTTCTACTACAACTACTACGACGCCGCGCGCTTCAAGTTCTCGGACTTCGGCACCGCCTGCCGCGACTACGGTTGGCTCATCGCTCGCGATCTCGGTCTGAAGCCGGAGCGCTCGCTGATCGACTGCATCAACACCGGCGTGTCCCGGTCCTGGGGGACGTACTTGCCGGGCGGGCCGTGCCTCGAGGCGGAGTGCGCCACCCTTGCCGGCTACGCCGGCACGAGCTTCGCGACGGCGGGCGACCTCCGGCAGCTCGTTGACACGTACGCCGACACCTACGACCGGCTGGACCACGCGAACCTCGAGCGCCAGATGCGCGTGCTCGCCGCCGCCGTCCCGAATCTTCTGTGCGAGCGCCTCCCCGACTCGGACGTCGGGATGTTCGGGGGCGATCCGGATGACGGCTTCGCCACGGTGAAGGGCGGGGTGTACGAGTTCGGCCGCACCATCAGCTTCCTCCCGGAAGACCCGATGCCCGGCGCGATCGCGCTCTGGGGCCGCATCACGAAGACGCGCTGCGGGGTGCGGCGGCACATTATGAGCACGGCGCAGGCCGACGGCTCGTTCGAACTCGCGGGTCTGCCCATGAAGACGCACAACTGGGACGCGCGAACCGAGATCGCCGCATTCGTCGTGGATCCCG
>CAZCER010000379.1:0-5476 GCA_964497385.1 uncultured Armatimonadia bacterium
CTCGGCGTACGGAACGGCGTTCGTCTCGGGATCGTAGTCGTAGAGGTTGCCGAGAAGAAAGCGGCACGTGTTGCGTAGGACGCGGTACTGCTTTGAGACCTGCTCCAGAATGTCTTGAGAGCAGTGAAGATCCTTCTTGAAGTCCACGGTCCCGACCCAAAGACGGATGATGTCGGCCCCGAGCGTCTCGGCGACCTGGACCGGGTCGATGACGTTGCCGATCGACTTCGACATCTTGCGTCCGAGTTCGTCCACCACAAAACCGTGCGTGACGCATGTCTTGTACGGCGGGATCCCTCGGGTCGCCGTGCTGCACAGGAGCGAACTCTGGAACCACCCGCGGTGCTGGTCCGAGCCCTCCAGGTAGAGGTCGCACGGGAAGCCGAGTTCCGCCCGCCCCTCGAGGACGCCGGCCCAACTCGTTCCCGAGTCGAACCAGACGTCCATGATGTTCGCGTCCTTGCGGAGTTTGTCCACCGAGGCGCCGCAGCGCGGGCAGGCGAAGCCTTCCGGCAGAAGCTCATTCGGCTCGCTTGCGAACCAGACGTCGGTCCCGCCCTCGCGCACCTTGGCGACGACCGCGTCGAGCGACTCCTGGGTGTAGACGGGCTCTCCGCAGCCCTCGCAGTGGAAGATGGGGATCGGAACGCCCCAGGTTCGCTGGCGGGAAATGCACCAGTGCGCCCGGGTCTCCATCATGCCTCGGATGCGACGCTCGGCCTCGACCGGCACCCACTCCACCTCGCCGACGGCCTCGAGAGCCTTCTCCCTCAGCTTGGGCATGTCGATGAACCACTGCTCGGTGCAGCGGAAAAGCACCGGGTCCTTCCCGCGCCAGCAGTGGGGGTAGGAGTGCACATACGGCTCGTGCTTGATGAGATAGCCGTTCTCCTCCAGCCAGCGCACGATCGCCTTGTCGGCCTCTTTCCAGAAGAGGCCGGCGAACGGACCCGCCTCCTCGGTCAGACAGCCGTCGTCGCCCATGGGCGAGAGGATCGGCAGGTCGTACTCCTGGCCGACGAGGAAGTCCTCCTCGCCGTGACCGGGCGCGGTGTGCACGCAGCCGGTTCCGTCCTCCATGGTCACGAAGTCGCCCAAGAGAATGACCGACTCGCGATCCAGGAACGGATGCCGGCACTTCCGGCCTTCGAGGGTCTCGCCGAGGAACGTCTCGACGACCTGGAAGGACTCGAAACCGAGTTCCTCGCGCAAGGCCTCAACGCGGCCCTCGCCCACGACCAGATACTCGCCGTCGGCGAAGACCAGAGCGTACTTCTCCCGCGGATGCACGGTGATCGCGAGGTTGCCCGGGAGGGTCCACGGCGTCGTCGTCCAAATCGCGACGGAGACGCGGTCGGTTTCGCTCAGAGCCGACGAGAGCGCCGCTAGATCGTCGGCCCAGGGGAAGCGCACGGTGATCGCGGGCGACTCCAGGTCCATGTACTCGATCTCGGCGTCCGCGAGCGCGGTGCCGCTGTCTACGGACCAGTAGACCGGCCGGAACCCGCGGTAGACCATGCCCGCGAGCGCGATCTTGCCGAAGACCTCGAGTTGCGCGGCCTCATAGGCAGGCGTCAAGGTCGTGTAGCGGTTCTCCCAGTCGGCGCGCACGCCCATGCGGCGAAACTGCGCCATCTGGCGCTCCACGTACTGCAGCGCGAAGTCCTTGCAACGTCGGCGCCACTCAACGGCGGCGAGTTCGCCGCGGTCCAGCCCGGTCTCGATCATGACGCGGTGCTCGAGTGGAAGCCCGTGGGTGTCCCAGCCGGGCACGTACGGGCACGCGTAGCCCCGCATCGTCTTATACTTGACGACCAGGTCCTTGAGGACCTTGTTCTGGGCGGTGCCCATGTGGATGTCGCCGTTGGCGTACGGCGGACCGTCATGGAGGACGTACCGTGGACGGCCGTCCCAGCGGGCCCGCACGAGGCCGTAGACGTCAAGGGCGTCCCAGATCTCGATAATGCCCGGCTCACGCTCCGGTAGGTTGGCCTTCATCGGGAAGTCCGTGTTGGGCAGGTTCAGGGTCTGCTGGTAGTCCATCTTCCTGTAGGTCCTCCTCTCCCGGTGCGCACGGCAACCGCAACAGCGCGCCGCGAAGAGCCGCGCGCGAGTCACGGACGGGGCCGGCGGCCCGTCCGCTGCGCGAAACCGCACTATACGCCGGCCCGTCAGAGCCGGTCAACCGCGCCGCAACGCCCCGCACGTCGGTCCCCGAGGAGGCATTGCCGGGCAAGTCGCCAATGTAGGGGCATCGGTCGCACAGGACCTTGGGAATCGGAGGCGTCGATGTCGCTGCCGGACATCCTTGCGCGAGAAGACCTCCCCGAGGACCGCCGCCCGCGCGTCGAGACGGCAGGGGCCGATCCGAGCCGCCGCGAAGCCGAGCGAGAGGCCCGCCTCTTGCATCTGGAAACCCTGTACCAGGTGGATCGCGCGGTCAGCGGGGCCTCGGCCACCGATGAGGGGCTCGAGAGCGTGCTGGCGATCCTCATGGAGGCTCTGCGGGCGGACCGGGCCTGGCTGCTGCACCCCGCGATCATCGACCCGGAGGTGACCGCTTACCACATCCCCTACCAGAAGTGCCGCCCGGAGCACCCGGGGGCGTCGATCATCGAGGAGCCGAACGCGGCCCGAGCCATCCGGACGGCCCTAGCCGAACACCTCGCGCTGGGGAACGCCGCCGAGCCCCTCGTCTTCGGCGGAGCCAACGGCCGCCCTCTCTCGCCCCAACTTAGGGAGGGGCACCGAATCCTCGGCCAGCTTGTATTGGTCCTCCGGCCGCAGACGGGTCCTCCGTGGATGCTGGGGGTCCACGTGTGCTCGCAGGAGCGAACCTGGACAGAGGCGGAGGTCCGCCTCTTCGCCGATGCCGGGAGGCGCATTGGCGACGCGCTCGACGCGCGGTTGCTCATCAAGAGCCTGCGCGAGAGCGAGGAGCGCTACAGACTTCTTGCGGAGAACTCGTCCGATGTGATCTGGACCACCGACCTCGACCTGCGCTTCACCTACATCAGCCCCGCCACGCGCCATCTCTCGGGATACCCCCAGGATCTGGCCGTCCAGAGGCGCCTTGATGAGACCGTCACGCCCGAATCGGCCGAGAAGGGCCTTGCGGCGCTGCGAGCGGCGTTGGAAGAGGACGCGCGCGCGCCCGGCGCGTCTGGAAGCCGCACGCTCGAGCTGGAACTGCTGCGCGCCGACGGCGGGACGGTCTGGGTGGAGGTGAAGGCGAGTCTGCTCAAAGGACCCGACGGACTCCCGACGGGCGTGCTCGGCGTGAGCCGGGACATCACCGAGCGCCGAGCCGCCGAGGAGCGTCAGGCCAGGATCACGGCGGGGCTTCAGGCGGTCTTGACGGCAGGCGAGGAGCTGATGGCCTGCGCCGATCTCGATGCGCTGTACCGCCGGGCGGTGGAACTGGCTCGAGAGCGCCTCGGCGTGCGGCGCTGCAGCATCTGGGTGCTCGAGGGCGACTCCTTCGTCGGAACCTACGGGACCGACGCCGCGGGACGCACGACCGATGAGCGCCACATCCGCTATCCAACCGACGACGACGCTTGGCTCCGCCTCCGGCGCGACGCGGAGGAGCCCCGACGGCGTTGGGACTTCATCCCGCGGACGCGCGCTCTATCGCTCGAGCACGGCGTCTGGCGTGACATCGGCCCATGCTGGCGCGTGGCCACGGCGCTCGTCGCGGCGCGGAAGTGGATCGGAGTGCTCTGCAACGATCCCGGCGACTCCGGAGACGACCTGGACGTCGCCCAACAAGACGTCCTCGCCGTCTACGCATCGCTGCTTGCCCACATCATCGAACGAAAGCGCGCCGAGGAGGAGCGCCTCGATCTCGAAGCGCACGTTCAGCACACTCAGCGCTTGGAGAGCCTCGGAGCGCTCGCCGGCGGGATCGCGCACGACTTCAACAACGTGCTTTCCGCCATCCTCGGACACGCCGAACTCGGGCTGATGGCGGCTCGCGGCGGCCGCGACGCCGCCGCGCATCTCGAGCAGGTCATGAACGGGGCCGAACGGGCGCGCGACCTCGTTCGGCAGATCCTCGCCTTCAGCCGCCGCACCGAGCACGAGATGCGGCCGGTCTTGTTGCAGACGCCGCTTGCCGACACGCTGAGGCTGCTGCGCTCGACGTTGCCCGCGACGATCGAGATCACCGCGACGATCGACGGCGACTGCCCGCCGGTGCTGGCGGACGCGACGCAGATCCACCAGGTCGTGATGAACCTCTGCACCAACGCGCACTACGCGCTGGGCGACTCCGGACGGCTGGGCGTCTCGCTCGCGCCGGTGCGGCTCGAGTCTCCGGAGGCGCTCGCGCTCGGGCTGCTGGAGCCCGGTCTCTACGCCTGCATCGCCGTCAGCGACGACGGATGCGGCATGGACAGCGACACGCGGCGGCGAGCCTTTGATCCGTTCTTCACAACCAAGCCGTCCGGCGCGGGCAGCGGCCTCGGACTGGCCGTGGTGCACGGGATCGTCACGGCGCACGGAGGAGCCATCCATGTGCGCAGCGAGGTGGGACGCGGAACAACCGTCTCGGTGTACCTGCCGTGCACGTCGGAGCCTGAGCGCGATCCAGCGGAAGAGGAGCCGGCCGCGCCCCAAGGCGCCGCGCGCATCCTGGTGGTGGACGACGAGCAGGCGCTTCTGGACGTGCTGCGACCGATGCTGGAGTCGCTCGGATACACGGTCACGTGCGCCACTGGAGGCCGGCAAGCGCGGGACATGGTCGCGAGCGCTCCCGCTGGCTTCGACCTCGTCCTAACGGATCAGACCATGCCCGGACTGACGGGGATGGAACTGATGCGCGAGCTGCGGGCGTTCCGCCCCAACCTGCCGGTGATCCTCAGCACGGGCTTCAGCCGGACGGCGTCGGAGGAGGACGCGCTCGCCGCCGGCGCCCGAGGCTTCCTCGCGAAGCCCTACACGCGCCGTCAGCTCGCCGAGTGCGTGCGCGCCGCGCTCGACCACTCCGCGTCGTAGACCCGAAGCCCGCAAGGACCGTTCAGTCAGCGCCTAACGTCCTAAGGGATGGTCGTCTGTTGACACGGTTGCCATGGAGAGGTGGCTGTACCCATGTTCGGTTTGGTAGTAGGCGTCATGATCTTCGGGCCCCCTGAAGGCGCCGCGTCTCCCGCCGCGGCGCCGTACGTGCGCCTCGAACTGGCGGAGCTGGAGGGTGGGCGGAGCGCGTTTCCGCTCGCCGTCCAACTGGATCGCGATGATCTGGCCGTCGCTCTCGGCGTCGAGCGCCTCGACGTGGACCGGATGGGCGTCGCGGCGGAGGTCGGCGCCGAACTCGTTCCGCTCCCCTGGCAGATCGACGCCGGTCCCGACGGGAGCCTGAGCCTCGCCGTCCTCGCTCCTCCCGGCGCCGGTGGCGTGCGCGTCATGGCGAACGCGCGGGAGGCCTGGCCGCCCGCCGACCCGCAGAGCCCGCTCTCGACGGAGTGGACCGGCG
>CAZCER010000380.1:0-5457 GCA_964497385.1 uncultured Armatimonadia bacterium
GTTGGCCGGGCTCCGGATAGCGCGATGTTCGAGTAAGTTGGGGTGAGCATCGATGGACCTGAGCCGTGTATCCGCGATTGCCGCCGGGCGTTCAGGCCTGGAGACCGCGCCGGCGCGCGCTTCAGACCCAGTGCAGACCTTCGGGGACATCCTCGGGGATCTACTGAACAAGGTCTCCGACTCCAACACCAAGGCGGAACAAGAGGTCCAGAAGCTCCTGGTTGGCCAGGCCGACGACGTTCACTCGGTGACGATCGCCCTGGCGGAAGCTCAGACCATGCTCCAGCTGGCCTCGCAGATTCGCGACCGCGTGGTGGAGGCCTACCGCGAGTTGCGACAGATGCCCATGTAGCGGCGTGCGGCCGTCGGGACCAGGGAGGTGGCGCTAGTGGAGCGAGTGCGGGACTCGATGAGTTCGGCCCACAATTGGTGGGCCGACCTGCGTCCGGCCAGCAAGCTCGCCATCCTCGCCGTCGCTCTAGCGCTGGTGGGCGCGGCCTTCGTCGTTCACTCGGCGACGCGTCCGTCCTATGGGCTGCTGTACACGGAGTTGCAGCCGGAGGACTTCAACAAGGTCGTCAACTGGCTGAACACCAATGACGTGAAGTTCGAGGCCATGGGTTCGGACACCATTATGGTTCTCGAGGAGCACGTCATCGCCACGCGCGCTCAGATGGCCCAGGAGGGCATCCCTTCGAGCGGCAACATCGTGGGCAAGGAGGACCTGGAGCGGAGTTCGTTCTCCGAGAC
This sequence comes from uncultured Armatimonadia bacterium, assembly GCA_964497385.1. GTDB lineage: Bacteria > Armatimonadota > Zipacnadia > UBA1398 > UBA1398 > CAZCER01. The sequence goes on from CAZCER010000380.1 coordinate 751, forward strand.
GCGCGCGCAGTTCCAGAAGCGGGTGCAGCGCATGGTGGAGGGCGAGGTCACCCGCACGGTGCGCTTGTTCGATGAGGTGAAGAACGTCAAGATCAACATCGCCTTCCCCGAGCAGGAGCCGCTGTTCGAAGAGGATCGCGTACCGCTCACCGCGGCGGTGTCTCTGGAGCAGACCAACCCCAATGTGGAGCTGACGCCCGCCACGGTGGACGCCATCGCGAACGTCGTGGCGAACAGCGTTTCGGGTCTGGAACCCGAACGGGTGGCGATCGTGGATTCGCGCGGCAGGCGCTACCACGCGAGCGAGGCGCGCCCCGGGGTCGATCCGGCGGTTGTCGCGGCGCAGGAGAACCAGCGCCGAGAGCGCGAGACGGAACTCGAGGAGGAACTCCACGACGCCATCGCGGGGATCGCCGGGGATGAGAACGCGCGGGTCGTCGCGTCGATCGACCTCGACTGGGGCGACGAGACGACGAAGAAGCGCGAACTGCTTCCCGATCCCGAGACGGGGCGCGGGTTCCTCATCAGTCGCGAGAACGAGACGGAGGAGTACTCCGGTCCCGGCCCCACGGGCGGCGTGCCAGGCGTCGAGGCGAACGTGCCGACGACCCCCGAGGGCGCTCCGCCGACCTATCCGGTGACGGAGAACCAGCCGCTGACCTACAGCCGCTCGAACTCGAAGGAGAACCTCGACTACGGCCTCAGCGAGACCGAGAAGACGAACCCTCCCCCGACGGTGACCCGCAAGAGCGTCGGCGTGTTTCTCAACGCGGAGGCCGTAACGGCGGGCGATCAGGCTCGCATCGAGCAGGTGCTGTCGTCCATGGCCGGGATCGAGGTCGCCCGCGGCGATCTCCTCGTGGTGCAGCGGGTGCCGTTCGCGGAGGAAGAGGTTGTGGCCGACGCGGGCCCGACCAACCGCTGGATGCGCATGCTCGTGCCGATCATTGTGCTCCTGTTCGGAATCTTCGTGCCCGCCGCGATCGGACGCATGACGAGGCCGCCCGAGCCGCCGCCGGTCGAGGAGATCGAGGAGGAGGCGCCGATCGAGGGACTTCCCTGGGAGGGCCTCATCGACGAGACCCCGAGCGAGATCGAACTGCTTCGCCAGGAGGAGCAGCGAAGAACCGAAGAGGCCTACAGCCAGGTTCGCCGACTGGCTGAGGAGCGGCCGGAGGACTTCGCGAGCGCCCTGCGCGCGTGGTTGGTGGAGGAGTAGTGGACGCGTCCCTCTCGGAGATCCGGTCGGCCCAGAAGGCGGCCATTCTGCTTGTCGCGCTCGGGCGCGAGACGGCTTCGCGCGTCGTGCAGCACCTCTCCGAGGACGAGGTGGAGCGCGTCACCTTCGAGATGGTCCACCTCGGGATGGTGGACGCGGCGACGCGCTCGGCGGTCATCGAGGAGTTCCGCGGGATCCTGGAGGCCCAGGAGATCATCGCGTCGGGCGGCGCCGAGTACGCCGAGGAGGTGCTCGCGGCCGCCCTGGGCGAGGACCGCGCGGCCGAGGTGATCGGGCGGTTGATCGCGAGCCTGAAGGTCACTCCGTTCGAGTTCGCCCGGACCGCCGATCCCAGTCAGATTCTCACTTTCATCCAGGACGAGCACCCGCAGACGCAGGCCCTGATCCTCGCCTATCTGACGGCGGAGCAGGCCGCGGCGGTGCTGGCGGAGCTTCCGCAGGACGTGCAGGCCGACGTCGCGCGGCGGATCGCGACCCTCGACCGCACCCCTCCCGACGTCATTCGCGATGTGGAGTCGGTGATCGAGCGCCGGATGGCCTCGCTCTCGACCGAGGACTACGGCTCGGTGGCCGGAGGCGTGCAGACCCTGGTGGACATCCTCGGGCGCGTGGACCGCACCACGGAGAAGACCATTTTCGAGAGCCTTTCGGAGACCGCCCCGGAACTGGCCGAAGAGGTCCGGAACCGCATGTTCGTGTTTGAGGACGTCGTGCAACTCGACAACCGCACCATCCAGCAGGTCCTCATGGAGATCGAGACCAACGACCTCGCCCTGGCCCTCAAGTCGGCCAGCAAGGACGTGCAAAGCGCGATCTTCGCCAACGTCTCGAGCCGCGCGGCTGAGCGCATACGCGAGGACATGGAGTTCATGGGCCCCGTCCGGGTCGCCCAGGTCCAGGAGGCGCAGCAGCGGATCGTCAATGTGATCCGGCGTCTCGAGGAGGCGGGCGAGATCATGCTGAGCCGAGGCGGCGAGGACGAGCTGGTTGTCTAGCGCGCCCCTCGCGGAGGCTCTCCGCGCGGTCCCGACGCCCGCGGTGGTGGCCGTATGCCGCTGATACGCAGCGAGAACGTCAAGACGGGCGATCCGGTGGCCGTGCGCTCCCTCCGGCTGGAGGAGGACACGTTCGGCGACGGCGTCGGAGCGCTTCCCGAGGACGCGGACATCGCCGAGCGGGAGGCCTATCTCGCCCGTGCGGTCGCGCAGCTTCGGGAGGACCGACAGGCGTTCGAGGAGAGCCGCCAAGCGATCGTCGACGCGGCGCGCGGCGAGGCCGAGAGCATCCGCGCGAAGGCCCGCGAAGTCGGGGAGCGCGAGGGCGAAGAGGTTCTCAGCGAGGCGCGCGCCGCGGCTGAGACGATCCTCGAAGAAGCGCGGCGAGAGGGCGAGGAGATACGGGCCCGCGCCGAGACCGAGGGCTTCGAGACGGGCATGAAGCAGGCTCGCGACGAGACCGAGGACATGCTCTCGGAACTCCGATCGAGCCTCGAGGGCGTTGTCGAGGAGGCGCATCACCAGCGGGTGAACCTCATCCGCAACGTCGAGCCGCAGGTCGTGGAACTCGCGCTGGAGGCGGCCCGGCGCATGGCCGCTCACGCGTTGCGGGACGAAGACGCCTATGTGGCGCTTCTGCGCACGGCGCTCTCCAGGATGCTCGACAAGGACTGGGTGCGCATCCGCGTCTCCCGCGCCGATCTCGACCGGGTGCGCGAGATGGAGGATCGCATCTTGACCTCCATCGACGGTCTCGACCGCGTGGAGGTGGTCGACGATCCGCGGGTGGAGGACGGCCTGATCGCGGAGACCCGCCACGGCACGGTGGACGCCACGTGCGACGGGATGATGGAGCGCATCATCGAGGCGATCGACGCCGTGCTCCGCGAGCGGGAATCCGATCTTGAGGACGATCGTGAGGAAGGTCCGCGGATCGCCCCGCGCAACGAGCCGGGGACGGGTGGTGAGGCTTCGTGCGAACCAACGGAGGAGTGAGGCGGCGGGGCTTCGCCGCGCAGCATCCTTTTCCACGCATCGACCTGAGTCCGTACCTGCAGGCCGTGGGCCGCTGCGACACGCTGCGCTACAACGGACGCGTGGTCCAGGTGGTGGGCGTCACCGTCGAGTCGCGCGGCCCATCCTGCCAGGTCGGCGACCTGTGCCACATTCACACACGCGCGGGGCGCGAGATCCCCGCCGAGGTCGTCGGCTTCCGCGACGAGCGCGTGGTGCTGATGCCGCTGGGTTACATGCGCGGCGTCGAGGCGGGCTGCGAGGTCATCTCGACGGGCCGAACCGTGCGGGTTCCCGTCGGCCCGGAGCTTCTCGGACGCGTGCTGGACGGCATGGGCAATCCCCTCGACGGGCTCGAGCCGCCCGAGTGCGCGGACTCGTACCCGGTCATCGCCGAGCCGCCCTCCCCGTTGAGCCGCAAGCGCATCGATGAGCCGCTGGAACTCGGCGTTCGGGCCCTGGACGGCATCCTCTCGGTCGGCAAGGGCCAGCGCCTCGGCATCTTCGCCGGATCGGGCGTCGGGAAGTCGACCTTGCTCGGGATGATCGCGCGCAACACGGCGGCCGAGGTGAACGTGATCGGGCTCGTGGGCGAGCGCGGCCGCGAGGTCCGCGAGTTCATCGAGCGCGACCTCGGCGAGGAGGGCCTGAAGCGCTCCGTCGTGATCTGCGCCACCAGCGACACGCCCGCGGTCGTGCGCCTCAAGGCGGCGCTCGCGGCGACGAGCGTGGCGGAGTACTTCCGCGACCAGGGCATCGACGTGATCCTCATGATGGACTCGGTCACACGGGTCGCGATGGCGCAACGCGAGATCGGTCTAGCCGTCGGCGAGCCGCCGGCGACGCGAGGCTATCCGCCCTCGGTGTTCTCGATGCTCCCGCAGCTCCTCGAGAGGTCGGGGTGCTCCTCGCGGGGCGCGATCACGGCCCTCTACACGATCCTGGTTGACGGGGATGACATGACCGAGCCCATCGCGGATCAGGTGCGCTCGATCTTGGACGGCCATGTCGTGCTCTCGCGCGACCTTGCGGCCCAGAACCACTACCCGGCGATCGACATCCTGCAGTCGGTGTCGCGCACCATGCCGGACATCACGGACAAGGCCCATCGCGAGGCGGCCAATCGGGCGCGCGACGTGCTCGCGACCTACCAGGAGGCCGAGGACCTCATCAACATCGGGGCCTACGTGCCGGGCTCCAATCCCCGAATTGACTACGCGCGCTCGATGATCGACCGCGTGCGCGCCTATCTGAAGCAAGACGTCGATGAGCGCGTGGCTTACCGGGAGTCGGTGGACGCTTTGCTCGACCTCCTGGGCGAAGGACGCTCCACGGACGACTTCGATGAGTCGTTCTCCGTGACGGACGCGGGGGTCTCGACCCTTGAACGCTAGGCCCTTCCAGTTCAGGCTCCAGAAGGTCCTCGACGTAAAACTGAAGTTTATGGAAACAAAGGAA
>CAZCER010000381.1:0-5446 GCA_964497385.1 uncultured Armatimonadia bacterium
GCCCCCGACCGTACCACAGCTCGGCGCCGACGGGCAACGGGTCCGGAACGGCGATCTCGATGGAACTCCCGTCGGCGCCGACGACGCATCGCTCGATGAGAAGCTGCGCCCCGCCGCTCCAAAGGCTGAAGCCGGTCACCCGGGACTTCTCCGTGAGCCGGCCCGTGACGCCGAGGATCGCCAGACGGAGGCTCCGTCGGTCGGCGCTCACGTCGATCGCGCCCGGGCGCGGGCCGGCGCTGCCGCCAAGACCGTACGTCGTGACGCCGGCCAGCCGCGCGAGCCTCTTGCCCAGGCGCTTCAGACCGGCGGTGTCGATGTGGATGGCGTCCGCGAGGGAGAGATCGATGGCGGTCGCGACTCCGGCCGGAGCGAGCTTCGCTTCCAGGGCAAGCTCCTCGGAGCGCACTCGGTCCCAGCAGGCCACGTCGTCCGCCGGGCACTCCCAGCTATAGAAGCAGCCGATCTGGACGTAGAGGAACGCGAGATCGGGCGCGCTCAAATCCTTACGAAGCGCGGCGACCAGGGCCTCGGTCTTGGCCGCGTAGGCGTCGACGGAGGGCGGGTTGGCGTCCGACTCGCCCTGGTACCAGAGCATGCCCTTTACCCGGCCCCCGAGCTTCGCGACCCGTCGGAGCGTCGCGCCGTAGAGGCTCTTGCCGCCCTCGTCCTTGAGAGACGGGCTCCACTGGTCCATGCTCGTGCCGCCGTGCGCGCAGGCGACAAGACCGATCGGGACGCCTGTCGCGGCGACGATCTCCTTGGCGAAGGTGAGCCCAAGACCCGACCCGATCGAGCGCATGGAGCGCTCCCAGCGCGCGATGGCTTCCCGGTTCTCGGTGACGTGCCAGTGGACGGGGTCGACGGCGTCCAGCAGCCAGTGGAGCGGCTCCTCGGCTCGGGCCCAGTGGTCGTCCTGGTAGTACGCGTTCACCTGATCGCTCGGGGTCTCGACGTCGACCAGCTTCCCGCAGCCCTCCATGTTGCTCTGGCCGCCGAGAAGCCAGAGGTCGCCGACCAGAAGTCCCGGCGTCTCGGCCTCGCCGACCGTCAACGTGTACGGGCCGCCGACCGGAACGCCGTTCAGATGGCCCCGTAGGGCCCCGTCCGCGTTCCGGACGTCCAGCGCGACGGAGACCTCGCCGCCCGCGGCGTCCTGCAGGCGCACTGGTGGGACGCCCCCGTCTGGCAGGTCGACGTGGATGGGGATCGCGGCGGTGTTGTCGTCCCCGCGCTGGAAGACGGCGAAAGGCTCGGGTGCGCGCACGTTGTTCAAGCGAATGCCTCCTCTACGGATTGGTGTGAGTTCGCCCGGCGCTGCGGGGCTCCTGCGAGGCCCGGGCGCGGAGCGCTGGTTCGTTGCGCCGTGACAGGAACCGGCCGCGCGCCCCGCGAACTGGCTGAGGCGCACCCGAGCGCCGAGCGCCCAGTCGGCCCTCGCGACGGCGCCGCGCCATCCAACGGAGGTGCTCAGCTTGCCGGCAAAGCCAGTCCTGCTTCCCTTCCCTCGGAAGCTCAAGCTAGACAAGGGCGCGTACACCCTGCCTTCGGAAGCGTGGGTGCGCCTCCAGGAGGACGTCGCGGGGCAACTTCTGCCCGCCGCCGCGGCCCTGCAGGATGGGCTGCAGACTCTCGGCGGCGCCGTGCTTCACACCTGCGTCGAAAAACCCAAGGACGGCCGCCCGGAGGCGTTGCGCCTCCGAGTCGGCCCCGCGCGCGGGCTTCGCCCCGACGGATATGAGCTGACCGTCGCGAAGGACGGGATCGAGATCCGCGCGTACGACGCGGCGGGCGCCTTCTACGCCGCGCAGACGCTTCTGCAACTTGTGCGCCAGTACGGGACGAAGCTCCCCCGCCTCGAGATCGTGGACTACCCCGACTACGAACGCCGGGGCGTGATGCTCGACGTCAGCCGAGACAAGGCCCCGCGCATGGAGACGCTCCGGCGGCTCATCCCGCTTCTCGCGTCCTGGAGGATCAACGAGTTCCAGCTCTACACCGAGCACACGTTCGCCTACTCGGAGCACGCGGTTGTCTGGGCGGAGGCGTCGCCTTTCAGCCCGGACGAGATCCGCGAGTTGGACGCGCTCTGCTGGCGCCATCACATCGATTTGGTTCCGAACCAGAACAGCTTCGGCCACATGGAGCGCTGGCTGAAGCACAAGGGCTACGCAAGGCTGGCCGAGGCCCCGGACGGGGCGGAGACTCCCTGGGGCTTTCGCTCGACGGAGCCGTTCTGCCTCGCGCCGTGCGAGGAGTCGCTGGAGCTGCTCGGCGGTCTCTACGACGAACTCCTCCCGTCGTTCAGCAGTCAGTATCTGAACGTCGGTTGCGATGAGACGTACGAACTGGGTCAGGGGAAGAGCAAAGCGCTCTGCGAAGAGTCCGGCGTCGGACGCGTGTACTTGGACTTCCTCTTGCAGATCCACGAGCTGGTCGAGGAGCGCGGACACACGATGATGTACTGGGGCGACATCATCCTCCACCATCCCGAACTCATCACCGAACTCCCCCGCGACGCGATCGCGCTCGCCTGGGGCTACGAGGCGGATCACCCGTTCGACGCGGAGGCCCAGCGGTTCAGTGACGCGGGCGTCCCCTTCTACGTGTGCCCCGGGACCTCCACCTGGTGCTCGATCGCCGGTCGGACCTCGAACATGACCGCGAACCTCGAGAACGCGGCCGCGAACGGACTCCGCCACGGCGCCAAAGGCTATCTCAACACCGCCTGGGGCGACCGCGGCCACTGGGATCCCCTGCCCATGTCCTATCTCGGGTTCGCGTATGGCGCGGCCCTGAGCTGGTGCGCGGAGACCAACGCGTTCGATCCGACGCTTCAGGCGCTTAGTCTCCACGCCTTCGAGGACGAGACAGGCGAGGCCGCCCGTGCCCTCGCCGACCTGGGCAACGTCTACCGCCTCATCCAACAGCCGCGGCAGAACGGTTCCCCCTTGTGGGACGCCTTCTGGAGCGACCTACCGCAGCTCCGCGCGGACGAAGTGACCGAAGAGCGGATCGGCGGCGCGCTGGACGGCGTTCGCTGCGCGCTGGAGCGGTTCGAGTCGGCGCCGATCGGGGCCGCGGACTCCGATCTGCTGCGCCTGGAGGCGCGGTACGCGGCCGGCATGCTCGAGCACGGATGCCTGCGACTCGCGGCCGCGAACGGGATCTCCGTCCCCGCGGGCCTTCACGTCACGCCCCAAACGCTCCGGGAGCACTTGGAGCAGCGGCTCGACGAGTTCCGCGCGGTGTGGCTTGCGCGCAACCGGGTGGGCGGCCTCCTGGACAGCCAGAGGCGCTTGCTTCAGCTTGTCCAGGAGTACGGGAGAAGCGAGGAGCGCCCATGACCTCGCGGGAAAGGCTCCTCTGCGCGCTGCGTTGCGGAACTCCCGACCGCGTGCCCGCCGGCGCGTTCACCCTCGGACGCATCGATCCGGAGTCCGAGTTCGGCCGCGAGTTCATCCAGGGCTCGGACTGCATTCACTCGCCCGGCTGCGGCTTCTCTTTCTGGGGCGCCGAGGCCGAAATGGAGCGCGCGGACGAAGGCGGAGGAGTAACTCGGCTGACGCTGCACGGTCCGAAGGGCGATCTCGTCTGGCGCCACAGACGCACGGCCGAGACCTCCGCGTGCGTGGAGTTCCCTCTTCGGACGAGCCTGGACATCGAACGCGCGCTTGCGGTTCCCTACACTCCTTGCCGGCCGGACCTCGACGGTTACCAGCGGGAACTCGAGCGGTTCGGCGACGAACTCCTGGTCATGCCCGGGATCCCCAACGCGGTGTGTTGGGTGGCCGACCTGTTCTCCCCCGAGGACTTCTGCCTGCTGTGGGCGGAGGACCCGGAGGCCATGATCGAGCTTGCCGCCGCGGCGAATGAGCGGATCGTCCCGTTCGCGCGGGAGGCCGCCCGCCAGGGGATGGAGGCGCTGCGGATCATCGGCGGGGAGTACGTCACCTGCCAACTCGGCCCGCGCGGAGTCGAGCCCCTGCTGTCGGCGTTCGACGCGGCGCTCTGCGACGCGATCCATGAGTCCTTCGCGCTCGCCTACTACCATTGCCACGGCCCGATCATGGCGTTCCTCGCCGACCTGCGCGATCTGGGCATCGACGCGCTCGACCCGCTGGAGGCTCCTCCGTTCGCCGACTGCGACCTCGTGAAGGCCAAAGAGATCCTTCGAGGGCGCGTCTGCATCGTGGGAAATCTCGACGATATGGAACAACTGGAGAAGCTGGACGCCGAGTCCGTGCGCCGCATCGGGCGCGAGCGGATCCGGCAGGCCGGCCCGGACGGGTATGTGTTGGGCGGGACGGCGTCGGGGACGTTCACCGAGCGAGGCGCACGCAACTTCCTGGTGCTCCGCGAGGTGGCCGAGGAGTACGCGGATGATCCCGGCGGCCTCTTCGGGAGTTAGCTCAGCGTTCCCCGGCATCGAGCGGCGTCGTCGGGCGAGGAGCCCTATTCCGCCCGGAGAAGGACGCCGCCAATACACGGTCGGGAGACCTGGGCGAGGAGCGTAAGCACCCCCATGGCAAATGAGACGAAGGTTCGGCATTCACTGGACGCCTCGTCGTACAGCGAGGAAGCGCAAGAGGACCTGCAGGGCCTGGTGGCCGCGCTCGACGGCTTTCGCGATCCGGACTCCAAGGACAAGGCGCAGTTCGCCGCGCGCGTGGGAACCCGCCACGCGGGCGTGTTGACCGCCATCGCTCGGATGCTCTCGCAGCGCCGTCTGACCCAAGAAGAGCGCCTCTTCATTCGCGCCGGAGCCTTTTCGCCGGACCTCGTGTCCGAGGAGGTCTGGCAGCTCGCGCTCGACATTGCGAACGACGGCGACACGGACTCCGGGGTGTACTACATCGATGAGTGGCTGCGTCTGGTCGGCTCGGCCGAACTGGCGGCGAGCACGGCCGATGAGAGTTCCCACTCCAGCAGGCAGAACAAGCCGGTTTATGTGCGACGCCAGGAGGCTCGAGACAGCCTGACCGCCCAGGAGGCGTCCTTCAAGATTCTCCTGGAGCGCATGGCCGAACTCAACGACGGCCTCGCCACCGGCGTGGCCGAGATCCTCGACGCCGGCGAAGCCATGCTTGCGGCGATGCCGTCCGAGGATCCGCCGGCCGACAACTACGACGCGGTCTGCGCGAAACTCCGGCAAGCCCGCACCGCGGCCGTCTCGCGTCTGCTCGCGCACGCGGGCAAAGTCTCCACCATCGACCGCATGCTCGCGAACGAGTACCGCGACCTGGCCCAGGTGCGCGCTCTCTACGAATCCCTCCGCGAAGCGGACGGCATGAGCGAAGACGGGCCCGAGGGGCCCGTGGACGTCAAGCGCGTGATCGCCGAACTCGACATCGTGCGCCAGATGATGAAGATGACGGTGGGTCCGCGCGGGAACCAGTTCCCGCTTCTGTCCCAGGAGATGCTGCGCGGAGCGCCCGCGGAACTC
>CAZCER010000382.1:0-5446 GCA_964497385.1 uncultured Armatimonadia bacterium
GAGGGCGAGGTCGACCATCTGCAATGGTCTCCGGACGGGCAGAGGCTGGTCTTCACGCGCGGATCGGACATCCTGATCCACACTCCGGCTTCGGGCGCGGTGGACACGCTGGTCCGGGGCACGCGACCGCGCTGGATCAGCCCGAGCACGATCATCTACGAGTCGGGCTCGGACCCGAAGGACGAGGAGGTCGGCGTGCTGCGGACCTCGCTCGGGGGCACGCAGTCGCAGATGCTTCTGCCCTGGGCGTTCGACGCGACGACCTCGGGTGATGGGATGGTGCTCGCCTACGCCTACCCGCGGGAGGACGACGATCCGCACCTGTTCGTGAAGTACGGTCGCCGCGAGACGCGGGTGACGGGCTCGACGCGCTATGACCGCAACCCGGCGCTCAGCCCGGATGGGCGTTATCTCGCGTTCGTGCGGTTCGACGCGACGACGGCGGATGGCGGGTACAGCATCCGGCTGCTCGACCGCACGACGGGGATCGAGTCGGAACTCGCCGGCGGTCTGAAGGCGTGGCCGCGCGTGGAGTTCGGGGCGGACGGGTCGCTCGTATGCGCGGCGATCCCGGATGAGGGCCCGACGACGTGCTTCCGCGTGCGCGCTCCGGCCGGAGAGAACCCGACCGAGGCGCTCGCGTTCGGCGACATGCGGCCGACGATCGTGGTGCCGTTCGGGGCCCCGGCGAGGAGGCCGTAGTCAAAGGGGGCGATGGCTGTGCGGCCCGGCATTGAGCTGCCGCACGAGGATGTGAGCGCGGAGGCCGACATCCTGGCTGGCGGCGAACCTGAGGTACGGCCGTGCAGGAGTTGGCGGAGCCGCTTGCTTGGAGCGACGGCGGCGGCGGTCCTCTTCACACTCATCCCGCTCCCACGGCGGAGCTTGGCTTACCGCGCGTCCGTGTGGCTCACCCAAGACGCGACGAGCTGTTACCTGGTCGTCCTGCTCTCCTTCGCCCTCGGTGCCCTTGCCATCGGCGCCGTGTTCCGGCGTCGCAAGTAGACCGTACCCCGCCCCGGTAGGCCCCGCCGCACCCGCGGTGAATACATACACCCAAGTGGTCCCTGACGGCAGAGGAGTGATCCGATGGTCAAAGCGACGTTTCTTGGGCACGCGGCGGTCTCGCTCGAGGCTGAGGGCAAGACGCTCCTGATCGACCCGTTCCTGACCGGCAACCCGCTCGCGGCGGCGAAGGCGAGCGCCCTCTCACCGGATGCCATCTACGTGACGCACGGGCACGACGACCATGTGGGCGACGCCATCGAGATCGCGAAGCGCACCGGGTGCCTGGTGGTGGCGTGCTTCGAACTCGCGACCTACTGCCAGCGCCGGGGCGCGACGAACGTGCACCCCATGCACATCGGCGGGCGGAAGGATTTTGGCTGGTTCGCGATCCGGCTGACGCCCGCGCTGCACGGCTCGGCGAAGATGGACGACCCGCCCGTCTACACCGGCATGCCGACGGGAGGCCTCGTCGAGATCGGCGGGGCTACGGTCCTCCACACGGGCGACACGGGGCTCTCGATGGAGATGGAACTCATCGGCCGGCTGCGGAAGGTGGACCTTGCGTTCCTCCCGATCGGCGACAACTTCACGATGGGCGTGGATGATGCGGTCGAGGCGGTGCGCATGATCCGCCCGAAGCGGGTGGTGCCGATCCACTACAACACCTGGGACCCGATCTCCGCGGACCCGGAGGAGTTCCGGACGAAGGTCGGGGATCTCGCGGAGGTTGTGATTCTCAAGCCGGGGCAGAGTACGGACGTGTAGCCCAGGCGCCAGTGGCACCGGCGTCCCTGCCGGTGGCCGTCGACGGCGACCTCACCCCGGCCTCCTCTCCACTCGTGGGGACGGGGGAGAGACAACGCGTGACCAGGGAAGAGCGCCATGGCGCGAGCGATGCGAATCGCGATCTTGGGCGGGGGCCCGGCGGGCTCCGGCTGCGCGTTGGGGCTCCTCCGGGGGGCGCGTGAGAGCGGCGCGCCGGTCGAGGTGACGATCCTCGAGCCCAAGCGCTTCGGGAAGCACTACAACCAGTGCCTCGGGGTGCTCACGCCGAAACGCGTGGCGGCCGTTCTGGAGGGCTGGGGCCTCCGAGTCCCGACCGAGTTGGTGCAGCGCTGCATCGACACGTACGTGCTGCACGCGGAGGAGAACGAGATCGCGCTCCAGGGCGGAGTGGATGCGCCGGTCTCGCTCGCCCTGCGACGCGTCGAGTTCGACGGCATGATCCAGATGCAGGCCGTGATGGACGGCGCCCAGCTTCGGCAGGATCGGGTGACCGACGTCGAGTTCCCCCCTGGTGAGGTGACCGTCTACACCGAGGGCGGCACCTGCCACGCCGACTATCTGGTCGCCGCGTTCGGCCTCGACCCGGGAGCGGCCGCGATCCTCGGGCGCGCAACGCGGTACCGCCCCCCGCCCTGCGTGGAGACGGTGGTCACCAAGACCCACCCGGCCGGGCTCGCGTACGTGGAGGACCTGCTCGACAACCGCATCCACGCGTTCATCCCCAGGCTCCCGAGGGTCGAGTTCGGGGCCCTCGTTCCCAAGGGCAACCACGTCTCCATCGTCGCTGCCGGGAAGGGCATCACTCGGGCCGATCTGCAGGCGTTCCTCCGACTGCCGCAGGTCGCCGCGCTCCTTCCCGAAGGCGCGGACACCGGAGAGACCTACCGCGGCGCGTTCCCTGCGGGGCTCGCGCGCGGGCTCTATGGCGACCGCTACCTCGTCGTCGGAGATGCGTCGGGGTTCGTCCGTCCCCTCAAAGGGGGCGGCATCCACGCGGCGCTTCTCACCGGCGCGCGAGCGGCGGAGAGCCTGCTCGCGCACGGGCCGGGCCGCGAGGCGGGCCGCGCCTACTCGCGAGCCTGTCGCGACCTCAGGAGGGACATGCCCTACGGGCGCTTCCTGCGGTTCTTGCTGCGGGTTCTCACGGGCCCGTTCCGGCTGGAGCCCATTATTGAGGTCGCTCGCCGCGACGAAGCGCTCCGGCAGATCCTCTACGGCTGCGTGTCCGGGACGGATCGCTACGTGGACCTACTGCGGGCGCACCTGCGGCTCGGCACCGTGCTGCGCTCCGCCGCGGCGGTTCTCGGCTGCCGAATCGGGGTTCAAGACCGCTCCTCGCCGTCGAACAACCCTGGCTGGTAGGCGGCCGAGGCCTGGTAGGTCGTCGGCCGGCGCCCCACTCGGCGGACGCGGCCCTCGGATTCCGCCTTTGCGAGCCACGCTTTCGCCTGGGCCGCGAGGACTCCGAGCGACTCCGCAACCTCGTCCACCTTTCGAGGAAGGCGAACGGCTCGCTCCAGCATGGGGAGAACGACCTGATAGACGTCGCACGTCTCCTCGACGGAACCGCCGTCCGCGTCGGAGGCCGGCGCCTCGTCGGACAACGCGCGGACCAGCGCCTCCTGGCGCTCTGCGGCGGCCGCCGGGGCCGCTCCGGAGGGGTTCCCGCAGCCCAGCAGCACGGCGTCACCACGGAGAAGCAGCGTTCGCAGAGAGGGCTCGCGCACGAGGCGCAGATGCCCGCCATCGGCCACGAGCACGATCTGAGCGCCCACCTCCAGCGCGGCGGACGCGAGCATGCCGGCGGTGCGAAGGGTGACCGTCGTGAGCGCGCACACTGCGTCGGCCGCGCATTCGGTCAGCGCGGCGAGCGTTGCCGGCCCCCCGTCCGCCGGCGCCGCGCGGAGCGCACCCGACGGCAGTTCGCGGTTTCCGACGCCGAAGAGCACGGGCGCCGCCTCGGGCCGAGCGGCCGGAGGGAGCGGGTGCTCCAGCGGATCGTCCACCTCGGTCACGCACCACAGGCCCAGGGATTCCAGGCGTTCGAGTTCGATCACGACCTGGGGGGCGCGGGCGAGCAGCGCGGCGAAGCGCAGCGCGTGGGGCCTCTCGGCGTCGTTCAAGCCCAGGGCGTCGGCGATGTCCCTCTCGGAGAGCCCCAGCAGGGCTCCGGGGCCCTCGGCGGGGAGCCGGCGTCTCAGCGCGCTCCACTCGGCCCGGTCGACGGGCCGGTGCTCGCAGGGGCGCGGCAGGGCGAGGTCGGTGCAGAGACAGAGGAGCGCGCATCGGTCGGCGCGGGAGTCATGGGCTATGGGAGTCGCCTCCCGCCTTGGGTGGTCGCCAGCGCGAAGGGCCGGACGGAGCCCGCGCCGGCGCCACGGAGAGCTATTCCGCAGAGCGTGAGCGTCCACCGCGAGTTCACAATGTCGTCGACCAGGATCACGGGGCCGGCGAGCACCTCCTCGGGGATCGCCTCGAAGGCGTCTTGCACGTTCGCGAGTTGCTGGGCGCTGTTCTCCATGAGCTTCTGCTGCTCGACGTCGCGGGTGCTCCGGAGCGCGGCTCGGAAGGGGATTCCGAGAGCCTTGGCGAGGCGGCGCGCGAAGTGCGGGACGAGCGTCGGGTGTCTCCGCGAGGGCACGCAGGTGAGCCACTCGGGCTGGGGGACAGGCTTCCAGCGCTTGGCGATGAGGTCCGCGGACGCGCGGACCAGATCGGTGGAGAAGCGCCCTCGCTCGTGCTTGCCGGAGGCGACTTCGCCCCCCCACCCCGCGTCGCCGTAGATGCTGAGGGCGCGTCCCTCGAGGCTCCGCAGCGCGGCGTCGATGTTGAGGGAGCCGTTCTCCGGCGACGGCCACTGAATGCGCGGCTCGATCCTGAGATCCGCTTTGCGGAGGAACGCGATCGCGTCGGCTACGGTCGCGGCCATCGCGCGGTTGGGGAACGCCGGTCCGGCGCACACGGCGCAACGCCCGCACGGTTCGGCGTAGGGGTCGTCGAGTTCCCGCGCGATGAACTCCATGAGGCAGCCGGTCGAGTCCACGAAGCGCTTCATGCGCTCGAGTTCCTCGCGTCGTCGGCGGGTGATGGCGTCGGAGCGCTCCGGGTCGGGCCTCCAGGGATTCGCGGTGCGGAAGCAGCGCTGGCGCTCGCGCCCGACGGCGCCGTCGATCTCGAGCATCTTGAGGGCTTGCTCGATGCGTTGGTGGGGCATGTTGATGCGCGCGGCGAGGTCGCGGGCGGTGAGCGACTCCTCTTTCTCGAGTTCGGCCAGCACGGCCTCCAGTTGCTCCGCCGGCGGGAACGCCGAGTTGATGAAGTACTCGACGATGTCGTCATCCTCTTTGCCGGAGAGCAGCACGGCGTAGGCCTGCTCGACGCCGCGCCCCGCGCGCCCGATCTGCTGGTAGTAGGCGACGAGCGAGCCGGGGCGCTGGAAGTGGACGACGAACCCGAGGTCGGGCTTGTCGAAGCCCATCCCAAGAGCGACGGTGGCGGCGAGGGCTTTGAGCTTGTTCTCGACCAGCGCTTCCTCGAGAGCGACGCGGTCGTCGGACACGAGTCCGGCGTGGTAGGCGCGGACGGGGATCCCCTCGCCGGAGAGCCAGGTCGCGACGCGCTCGCAGTCCGCCTGGGTGAGGCAGTAGACGAT
>CAZCER010000383.1:0-5444 GCA_964497385.1 uncultured Armatimonadia bacterium
GCTTGGCCTTGTTGCGCGCGCCGCCCCCGACCTGCCGCGCGCCGTAGGCCTTGGCGACTTGGGCGAGGAGCTGGCCGATGGGGCCGGCGCCGAGCACGAGAACGCGGTCGGCCGGGCTCACCCGCGCGGTGGCGACGGCGTAGGTCGCGACGGCCGTGGGCTCAATGATCGCGGCGACCTCGAAGGGCATGTCCCCGATGAGATGCGTGGTGCGGCGCGGGGCGAGGATGTAGTCGGCCATGCCGCCGTCGTAGTTGATGATGCCGACCTCGATGCGGCTCTGGCAGATGTTGTGGTGGCCGGAGAGGCAGAGGTGGCAGGCCCCGCAGCCGAGGGCGGTCTCACAGGTCACCCGGTCGCCGGGCTTGAGGTCCGTGACGCCCTCGCCGACCGCCTCGACGACGCCCGCCCACTCGTGCCCCGGCGTGACCGGGAGCTTCGCCATCCCCACTTTGTAGTGGTAGATGGAGTTCTCGTAGACCTCGATGTCGGTGCGGCAGAGACCCGCCGCCTTCACGCGCACGAGCGACTGGCCTGGCCCTGGCGAAGGGGTCGGGAAGTCCTCGCACCGAATGTCCTCAGGGCCGTGGATGCGCAACGCCTTCATGCGGGATCACCTTCCGCGTAGCAGTTGGCAGGGGGTTCTCCCGCGCGGCGGCGCACACCTGGCGCGGCTAGCCATGGTTCGCGGGAGGGGCGGAACGGTGGATCACGTTGGGCGTCGACAGACGCTCCATGACGCCCATCTCGTCTCCGATTCGTCGGATGAGAGCGTCGTATCCCGGCTTCGGAGCCAACGCCGCCAGCGCGAGCAGCGCCGCGACGGAGGCGAGGAGAACGGTGAGCACTGAGGGACGCACCCGCTCGGTGAGGGCGAAACGCACGAGCCTCACGGCCACCCAGACGGACGGGGCCGTCAGGAGCAGGATCGCGGCTACACGGTAGCGGAGGTCGACGAAGTGCGGCAACAGCCAGAGCGTCGCGCCGACGTAGCCGACGGCGACGAGCGCCGCGGCGGCCAGGTGGGTCCGCTTCAGCGCTCCCTGGCCCGCGGGCCCGACGGCGGCCGCCTCCCGCGCGGCGAGAACCAGGACGGCCGCCCGCACGAGCGGCAGCGCCATCGCGATCAGGAGGGCCGCCCCGAGAGCGGGTCGCCCTTGCGCGAGGGCGAGCAGGGCGAGGGGGCCCTGAGCGGCCAGCGCCAGACTCACCATCGGGCTGGGGCCGCGGACCCACGCGGCGAGCGCGAGGAGCGCGACCGAGCAGGCGGCGCAGGCGGGGATCGCGAGCCACCCGCGCCGCGCGATCTCCCAGCCCTCCGCGTAGGGAAACGCGCTGTAAGCGCAGCGGCCGAAGACCCACGCGGCGAGGAGCGCCGAGAGCCCGAGAGCCGCGACGCTCGCGGCGACGCGCCGCCGGGAGGCCACGTCGGGGAGGCTGATCGGCAGCGCGGGCAAGACGGAGAGCGCGAGCGCTCCCAGGAAGAGCCAGCGGAGCGCCGTGTGGTTGGCTTGGAGGTCCAGATAGAGGATGGCCTTCATCGTGGAGGCGTCGAACGCTTCGGCGCGGCGGGCGACGCCGGCGAGCGCGACCGTCACGACGAGCACGCCCGGTTGCCACGCGGCCCACTGCCGCATGGCGGCGGCGCGGCTCTCGGAGGGGCTCCGCGAGTCCAGGTGGAGCCCGGCCGCGGCGAGCGACGCGCCTTCGGGGCCGAGCATCGTCAGTCGGACGTCGTCCGCGAGGATGGCGAGCGAGGCCGCCCCGCCCGCAAGCAGAAGGGCGAACGCCGGCGTCCTCTCATCGGGAAGGGGGCGGAGCATCGACGCGCCTGCCAGGAGCATCAGGCCTGCGAGGGCGATCGCGCCGAGCGGACCGAAGGATCCGACGTCCAGCGCGTAGTCCCCGACGCGGAGCATCGCGACATCGCTCAAGGCGATCGCGCGGAGCGCCCATCCCGAGACGGCGGCCGCGCCGAGGGAGACGCCGACGACGACCCAGGCGCTGGCGACGCGGGGGTCTTCGTCTTCCTTGAGAAGGCGGTTCAGGAGTCCAAGCACGGGGCGTACGGCGAGGATCGCCAGCGCGGCGCAGGGGTAGAGGGCGACCAGCACGAGCGGGAGCGCCGATGTCTGCAAGGTCCAGGTTCCTCTCTCGGCACGCACTGCTTGTAGTTGTACCACAATCGGCCGAATCGCCAAACCGCGCGGAGGCCGGGCGCGTCCGGGGAAGGGTCCGCCGAGGCGGAGGCGCGCTCCCTATGGGGACGGTGCGCGGAGGGCGATCTTCTCTCACGGAGAGCGCTTGCTGTATAATCGGGGTCGTTCCCTGGTTGGACCTTGGGCGGGGGCGCGGCGGACGACGGGCGGCATGCGATTTGTCGTTGCGCGTGAGAATGATCGCGATCTTGGCGCTTGTCGTGCCCGTCTACGCCATCCTGGCGTGGGTGGCGCAGGAGCGCGTGGTGTACGCCCAGTTCCAGGCCATCGAAGAGGCGTCGGCCGCGCGGAACATGGAACGGTGCCTCGAGGCGATCGCGGCCGAGTCGCGACACCTCGACAAGCTCTGCACCGACTGGGCTCGCTGGGACGACACGTACGACTTCGTCCTCGACGCCAATGAGGAGTACATCGAAGAGAACCTCACGCCCGAGACGTTCGAGGGCATGAATCTCACCTGGCTCTTCATCCTGGGCGCGGACGACAAGGTCGTCTGGGGCGCGAGCGTCGTGCCCGAGACCTACGAGCCGTTCCCGATCCCGGGCATGCCCGGGACGCCGGAGTGTCCCGCGGCCCTGCGCTACGAGAAGACCGTCGAGGAGCCGACGGTCGGCGTGCTGATGACGGAGTCCGGCCCCATGGTCGTGGCGGCCCGCCCGATCCTCACGAGCGGCGGCGAAGGTCCCTCCCGCGGGACGCTCGTCATGGGCCGTTTGCTCGAGGATGGGGAGATGGCCGCCATCGCCCAGCAAACGCGCGTCGATGTGCGGCAACTCGCCGGCCGCACGGAGCCGCCTTTCGACAAGCCCGGCCTCACACGCGTTGTGGATGGGCAGGGTACTGTCGAGATCGTGCGTCTGGAGCCGAACCGGCTGGTCGTCGAGGGCAAGCTGGCCGACGTGACCGGAGCGCGCGCCCTGGTGCTCGAGGCGGTGACGCCGCGCACCACGACCAACGCCGGACGCGCGGCTCTCCGGCTGTCGGCCTTGTTCCTGGTGGCGATCGGCCTGTTGACCGCCCTCGTCATCCTCGGCGCCATGGAGCGAGCGGTGCTCGTCCGCGTGCGCCGGTTGCGGTCGGAGATCGCGACGTTGGCCGAGCACCGCGATTTCGCGGGACGCGTGTCGATCTCGGGCCGCGACGAGCTGTCCTCGCTGGCCATCCAGATGAACGCGATGCTTGCGGAGTTGGGCGAGGCGCACGACGCCCTCCGAGTGAGCGAGGGCCTGATGCAGGCCGTCTTCCGGAACGCCGCGGTCGGCGCCGCGGTGCTTGACATCGAGGGCCGGTATCTACAGGTGAACGAACGCTGGGCGCAGATGCTGGGGCGCTCGCGGGACGACTTGGTCGGCCACCGATGCCACGAGATCACGCACCCCGAGGACGTGGAGGAGTACTGCGATCTGGTCTACGGGACGCTCGGGTGCACTCTGGAGGTGCACCGCGCCGAGATTCGCTGCCTGCGAAGCGACGGAGAGGCGATCTGGGTGGACGTGTCCGCCTCTCTGATCCGCGGCGACGACAACCAGCCTTCGGCCGTGGTGTCCATCTACGCCGACATCACCGACCGACGCCGCGCGGAGCGGGAACTGCAGGCTATCTCGAAGCGCGATCCGCTGACGGGCCTCGCGAACCGGCGCGCCTTCGACGAGCAGTTTGAGGCCGAGTGGCGGCGCGCGCTGCGCACCGGCCGGCCCGTGTCCATGCTGATGCTCGATGTGGATCACTTCAAGCGCTACAACGACGCCTACGGCCACGTCCAGGGCGATGAATGCCTGCAGGAACTGGCCGCGGTGCTCAAGGACGTCTTCCGACGCGCGGTGGACTTCCCGAGCCGCTGGGGCGGCGAGGAGTTCGCCGTCGTGCTCTCAGACGCCGATGAGGACGAGGCGCTCCGGGCCGCCGAGCGCATCCGAGCCGCCGTGGAGCGGCGCGCCCTGCCGCGCCCGGGCGACGAGCCGGACGTCGTCACGGTGAGCGTCGGGTTCGCGACGGCGCGGCCGAGCGCGGGCGACGACCGAAACGAACTGCTCGCCGCGGCCGACAAGGGCCTTTACGCCGCCAAGGGCGCGGGGCGCAACTGCGTGCGCGGGGCCGAGTAGGCGGCGGGCTCGCGCTTTCGCTCGGCCGGCGCTTCGTGTACACTGCGGTCCTCGGATGCCGCCCACGGAGCGCTGTCTTGGAACAGGATCTCCTCGAGGCCCTCGTCTCACCCGACCCGGCGCGCTCGTTCGCCGTTCTCGAAGGCCTGCTTGACGTCGCGCGCGCGACCGGCGATGAGGACGGGGAGTCCGTGGTGCTGGAGCGGATGGCCCAGGTGCGGTTCGGCTCGGGCGACCTGCAGGCGGCGGACGAGCTCTTCCGTCAGGCCGGCGAAGCGGCGCGGCGGGCCGGAGTGCGCGAGACGGAAGCGCGGTGTCTCCAGGGACGCGCCGATGCGGCCGCGGCTCGGATGGACGCGGAGGGCGCGGGCGCGCTGTACGCCGAGGCGGGCCGCCTGCTGACCGAATTGGGCGACGTCTGCGGAGCGCTCGCGTGTCGCGTGGGCGAGGCGGGCAGCCTCCTCGCCTTGGGACGGCTCGGCGACGCCGAGAGCGCCTATCGCCGGGCGAGCGCGCTGGCCGAGACCGAGGCGGCGCGCGCGACGCTGTGCGACTGCCAGTCGGGCTTGGGCGAGATCGCGGAGGAGCGCGGCGAGTGGGAGGCGGCTCTCGCCTACCACACCGAGGCGCTTCGCATCGCGGAGGAGACGCCCGATGCGGGCCGACGGGCGAACTGTCACGGGCGCCTGGCCGGAGCGCTGGTGGCCGCGGGCTGTTTCACGCCGGCCGAGGAACACGCTCGGAGGGCGTTCGAACTGCACGCCGCTCAGGGCGCGCCCGACCTTCAGGCCCTCGATCTGTGGCACTTGGGAGACGCGCTCCGAGGCCAGGAGCGGCCGCGGGAGGCGCGCGAGGCCTTTCTGTCGGCGGCGGAGCTGTACGAGCGCGCGGGCGCGTCGGCGGAAGCGTCGGCGGTGCGGGCCGAGGCGGACTCGCGCCGCGGCGAGCGCCCCGCGATGAACGGAGCTACAAGCACGGGATGACGACCCGGAGAACCGCGAGACGCTCGGCGCTGCAGTTGCTGTACCAATCGGAGATCTGGGCGGGTTCGGACGCCGCAGGCGAGGTGCTGGACGGGTGGTACCGTCAGAACCGCCCGCCGGACTCGACCTGGCGCTACGTA
>CAZCER010000384.1:0-5439 GCA_964497385.1 uncultured Armatimonadia bacterium
AGCGCCCGTGGGCTGCGGCGAGACGCGCGACCCCGATCCGCCAAGCACGGCGACGCTCGGGCCGCGCCTGCATCGAGTGGCGTCCAGCGCGCTCGAGGGCCTCCCGCCCTCGGAGGTCCTCGGGATCGGCGTGGGCACAGGCGGCGTCATCGATCCGGCGACCGGCGTCTTGCGCGCCTCGGGGGCCCTGCGCGGCACGGACGGGGAGTCGGCCGTGGGTTTCGCGCTCGGCCCGGAACTTGAGCGCGAACTCCCGTGGGCGGCGCGCGTTGGCAATGACGCCAAGCTGGCCGCTCTGGCGGTTTTCCGGGAGCGCGTCCGCGCCGGCGAGGTCGCGGCGGACGGAAGCCTCGTCTACCTGATGTCCGGTGAGGATCCGGGGCAGAGCTTCTCACTGGGCGTCGTGATCGGCGGGCGCCTGTACGCCGGCCGGAGCGGAGCGGCGGGCGAGGTGCTGCGCCTGCCGAGCGGCATCCAGGTCGCGGAGGGCGCGGCGGACCTGTTCGCCCGCGCGTCGGCGGGCGATGACTCCGCCGCCGTCGCCGCGGCCGAGGCGGTTCGTCCGCTGCTTGGTCACCTGGTCGGGACGGCTCTCTCTCTGGATCCCGATTGGATCGTCCTGGGCGGAGGCTACGCGGGCCTCGGAGCGCACATCGAGCGGGCCGCCCACGCGATCGTGGAGTCGAGCTTCACGCGCGCCAAGTACCTGGCGGGGTTGCCCCGGCCGAATCTCGCAACCGACGAACTCTGGCCTCACACGGTGGAACTCGGCGCCGCGGGGCTGGTGCTGGACGAGCTGTTCTCACCCCCGGAGAGCGACGCGGAGCCGCCGCTCATACGGCGGGCGCTTTCCGCCGCGGGCTAGACCGCAACCGCGCCTCGCGCGGCGCATGCATTGGATCGGAGGAAGGGCGCGCTGAAGGTGCGTTCGGTGTCTGGGTGGAGAGCGTAACCGGCGAGTCGCTCGCCGGGAGTTCGGAGAGGAGATGTCCAGTGAGAGCACGCCGTAAGGGCTTCACACTCATCGAGCTACTCGTCGTCATCGCGATCATAGCGATCCTTGCCGCCATCCTCTTCCCGGTCTTCGCGAAAGCGCGCGAAAAGGCGCGCCAGACCTCCTGTCTCTCCAACCTCCGCCAGTTGGGCGTCGCGAGTCTCTCGTACGCCCAGGACTACGACGAAGTGCTGCCCACAGGCGAACGCAACACCGACGGAGCCCCCACCCCTCGTGAGCCGTCCTGGTGGTACGAGTAGGTGGAGCCCTACACGAAGAACCAGCAGATCATCGTCTGTCCCTCCTACATCCAGGGCAATGACCCGGCCAACAAGCTGGGCTATGGGATCAACTCGTGCATGATGTGCCCGCACTGGTGCTGCCACAACGATTGGGCCTCCCTCCCGACCATCCAGCGCCCCGCCGAGATCCCCCTCTACGGCGACTCGGCGTACTGGCTGGCGTGCTGCTGGACGATCGCGTGGGCCAACGTCTGCGGCGCGATGTGCGACGAGACGGTCCGCACCCCGGGCAACACCCGCCACAACGAAGGGTCGAACCTCGCGTACTGCGACGGACACGCGAAGTGGCAGGGCGCGAACACGATCGGGAACCAGGCCTGGATGGACAACTACATCATCGCTTGGAACAAGTAGGCTCCGAGACGCCTCGGCCGCCCGCGGGGCGGCCAGGAGAGGATGGGTGGTCAGTTTGGTTCGCCGGATCGCGATCGCCGCGTTGGCGATCACGCTGCTGGGCGCCGGCGTCGTCGGCGCGGGTGGATGCAAGGGCAAGGCCGCGACGCCGGCGGCCGGCGATGGCGGGGGCGCGCCCGCAAGCGCGGGGGGCGGCTCCGCGACGTCGGAGAGCGCGAAGCTCGCCAAGAAGGCCGCGGCTCTGAAAGAGGCCGGTCAGCAGAAGAAGTGGACGGAAGGCAAGGCCGGAGGCTAACCGCACGACCGCGCGTTGCGCGTGGGGACGAGACCGAGGGCTGCGCGTCCGCCAGAGGCGGCGCGCGGCCCTCGCGGCTGTCCGCACCGGGGGGGCGCCGACAGGCTGGGGCCTTGGCGGAACGCGATCCTCAGGGGGTTGTGAGTGGCCCGGGCCCAGGCTGGGTTGACACCAAGACGTAGTTCAGGGCATGATAGAGCTACGAATAAGCGGGGGTGTGTGCGCACGGGGTGAGTTCCCTCGCTCCTAGGTGATGGAATGGGCGAAGGTGGAGCCAGGTCGGAGTGCCGTCGGGCCCTGTGCCTTGGGTGGCCGGAGTGGCTTACGCTGATGCTTCTGGCGGCGGTGCTGTGGTTCTCGGTCTGGGTGCTGAGGGCCAGCACACGCCCCGCAGGGGCTGTTGCGTACGGGGTCTCGCGGGACCTCGAGACCCGGCCGGCGCACCTCGTGTACGTCTACTCGCCGAGTTGCATGGACTGCGCCGCAGCGCCTCGGCTCGTCAGCCAGCTGGGCGAGGAGTACCCAGGCGTCCAGGTCCTCTGGGCCTCCACGGAGCAACCTGGTGCAGCGGCGCTCCGGCTGAGGCTCAACGACGAGCACCGGCTAGGGGCTCTTGAGGCGCTGGAGATCCCCGCGCTGTTCGGTGCATCGGCCCATGTGGGCCCCCGCGCCGTCTTGGCTGGCGCGTGCGAGGAGTATGAGGCGTCGTCGCTCCCAGGGGCGCAGACGCGCTACGGAACACCCGAGGCCGATGGCTCCGAGGCAGCGAGGGACCGAGTACCGTCGGTCGTTTGGTTCGTGCTGGGTGGGCTGCTCGACGGCCTCTCGCCCTGCGCGTTGGCTACCCTGGTGCTGTTCGCATCCTGGACCACTCTCCGCCGTCCGACGCTCGGCGCGACCATGCGCGCCTACGCCCTCTTCGGGGGTGGGGTGTTCGTCGTATACAGCCTGGCTGGTCTGGGGCTGTATGCCCTGCTCGCCAAGTCGCTCGCCTCGCCAGGCGTCCGCGTTGCTGGCCAGGCCGTCGCCGCAATGGGAGTGATGCTGCTGGGCGTTGTGCTGCTAGAGGACGCGATCCGCGCCAGCCTGGGTCGGACAGGAGATCTGATCGTGGGCGTCGCAGACCACAGGAAGCAGGCGGCGCGCCGATCGCTACGGTGGGCAGCAAGGAGAGGCCTGCGCGCTGGAGCGCTGGCTGCGGCCGGTCTGGCGGTGGGAGGCCTGGAACTCACATGCACGGGCGTGGTCTACGGCCCGATGCTCGCGTACCTGTCGTCCATGAGTGCTCCGGCCTCATACGTCGCGAGCGCACTCGTGCTGCACAACGTGGCGTTCCTGGTCCCGCTCGGCGTGGTCGCAGTGGTGTCGGCTCGGGTAGGCGCGAAGCGGTCTGGAGAGGTACTCGCCAGGCCTCGGACTGTAGCCAACACGCGGCTCGCGACAGCGACGGCGCTCATCGCGCTCAGTGCGTGGATGACCTGGACGCTCGGGGGAGTGGTGGGCTAGGTGACTCGAATCGGGTTGGCGTTGGCACCCCGTCGCATCCAGCCTCTCGTGTGGGTCGTGTGTCTCTTGCTCGTCTGGTGGCTCGGTCGGATCGTGCCGGTGCGCCCGCGCGGCACGCCTGCGGGGGCTCCGACTCAGGTGGCGAAGACGGCCGCCTATCGGTACGGGGTGTGTCCGTCCCCGCAGGTCCACCCGGCCGGCGACTGCCGGGGGACCGTCCCGCTGTGGTCGCTGGTGCCGGCCGGCGAGCCGTGTGTCGTCCTCTTCCTATCTCCTGGCTGCCGGTCATGCTACGCCCAGATAGACCGTCTTGAAGAGTGCCGCGTCGACGCTCGCGGTCGTTTGGCCACTCTCCTGGTGTTCACCGCGCACTGGCCCTACCGCGAGTTGAGCGCGGCAGGCCAGCGCATCCTGGGGGAGCATCCCTATGGTGGTCCAGTTGCCATCGACCCGGAGCGTCGGGCGGCCACCGAGGTCTGCGACGCACCGCTTGCGCTCCCGACCGCGCTGGTGGTCGACGACCGCCGGCGCGTGCTTTCCATGGTCGCGGGCCACATCCCGTCTACGGACGGCTTCCTGGCCCTGGCTGGAGCGCTCTGCGCGACAAGCGGAGAGCACGCTCCGTTCGGGACGCCCCGCGTCGTGCCGGGTCGCGGGCCGCGGGGCGACGAGCCTTCGCGACCCACCGCAGTGCTCGTGGGCATGGAGGTAGATCCCTCCCTGGCTTCCTTCGCGCTCGAAGCATCGAGCGTTGCCGCCTCGGGTGAGTGGTGTATCGCGCTGCTGCCGTGCTCCGACGACGGCATCGCGGAGGGAGTCGCGGAAGCCTACGGCCTGGCCTTGGCTGACCGGTCCCTTGAGGCCATGGCGCGTGATGCTCTGTCGGCGGTCGAGGGCGAAGGCCCCTTCATCGTGGCCTGCGCAGGCGAGGACGCCCCGGGAGCGCGACTCGTCATCCCGCGCGCCAGCCCGGGAACCGCGTGGTTAGCCCTCGAGGTATGGCGCCGCACGCTGCGCGCCCCAGACCGAGACCCCACGCGCGAGCCGGAGAGGGGGGATGGGGCCTACGACGCGGCTCGCCTAGCAGTTAGTGTGTTTGCTGACCCGTAGGCGGAGGTGACTTCTGTATGCGAGCACGACTGGCCATCTGCGGCCTGATCCTCATCGCGTCTGTGAGTGCTGTCGCTCTCGGTTCGAACTGCCCTGCGCCTGACCCCAACGCGGGCATGACGGGGACCGAGGTGCCGCTCTCGATCTCCACCAATGTGTACTACTGCTGTGACAGGGACATCGGCGAGGATCCGTGCGAGAACACGATCTTCGGCACCTGGTATGACTACTGCTGGTGGGCCCGCTGGCGCTACGTGCAGGTGTTCTACGGGGGGCGCAAGTACTACATCTACCGCTGCGCCAGCGCCGCATCCGGCGAATGCTGCAACGGTGCCACTAGCCCTCCGAGCGGCTGCACGCCGGGTGCGTACAACACGTTTGTCAACGACGAGGAGTGCTACGAGGAGCCGGTTCCGGTTCCCGTCCCGTAGCGACAGTTTGGTGCTCACGGCCCTGGTGTTGCTCCCACTCGCGGAGCAGCACCAGGGGGTAGGGAGGTGACCAGTGACCCGGTCGCGACCCATCCGGGCGTTCTCTCTGATCGAGCTGCTCCTCGTCATCGCGGTCATCGCCGTGCTCGCGGGCATCCTGCTCCCTGTGGTGGCGGCCGCGCGGAGGCGAAGCCTCCAGGCGGTCGACGTGTCGAACATGCGACAGCTCGCGGCCGCCATCGCGATGTACCGCGAGGACCACGAGTACCCGCCGTACTTCCTCCACTCTGTCGACGGCACGTACGTGACAGCGCCGGAGCTGTACCTGTCTCCAGCCGACCCCGCGGCACCGTTCGGGTACTGGGCTTGCGCGTGCGCCGATGCGGACACCAACCTGGGCGGGGACGACTACACGCGGGCCCTGGGCGGACCGGGTAGCTACGCGTA
>CAZCER010000385.1:0-5422 GCA_964497385.1 uncultured Armatimonadia bacterium
TGCAGCGCCGTATCGCCGAGGAGAAGCTGTCTCCCAACGAGGTGGCGCTGTACTTCTGCGAACAGCGCGGTGGTAAGGCCGTGATGCGCGAACTCGAAGTGGATGACTACGGGAACATCGTGAACTGGCCCGACGGCTTCTTCGGGGACGAACCGGGCGACCTGTTCGCGATGACCGAAGCCGCCCTCCGACGCCGGATCGAGGCGGGCGATGCGTGACGTCGTCGTTGACACGAACGTCCCCATCGTCGCGAACGGCCGAGAGACAGACCGGAGTCAGGCCTGTGCGGATGCCTGCGTGGAGCGCCTGGGCCGTGTCATGCGCGAGGAGCGCATCAGGCTCGACGCGGGCGGCCGCGTTCTTCTCGAGTACCTCCGCTACCGGGCTCGCTCAGGCCAGCCGCGAGCTGGCGACCTCTTCATCGACTGGCTGATGAGGCGTCAGGCCACCCCCGCCAGGTTCCGGCTGATCGCCCTAACCCCGCGCGCTTCGAACGGTGAGGACTACGAGGAGTTCCCTGACACCGAGGACCTGCGAGACTTCGACCGCTCGGACCGCAAGTTCGTCGCGCTCGCCCTCGCCGGCGACATCCCAGCTCCAGTCCTCAACGCGGCCGACACCGACTGGTGGAACCACAGGCAAGCACTGAAGCGGCACGGAGTCCACGTCGAGTTCCTCTGCGAGGACGAACTCGACGGGCTATCCAAGAGCAAGCGACGAGGAACCCAGCAATGACCATGACCCTCACCCGAAACGCGGCCGGACGCATGGCGCCCACCGAGATCAACGGCAAGCCGGCCATCCCCTACCAGGGAGTCGACGCCTACAGGCCCCGGGGCCGCACCGTCGGACGCATCCTCCGCTCCTGCGCCGATTACCCCGCGAACGGCGACAAGCGCGCGCCGACTCTCCGCGACGCGCTCGAGCGCTGCGGGCTCTCGGACGGCATGACCATCTCGACGCACCACCACTTCCGGAACGGTGACCTCGTCGCGAACATGGCGTTCGAGGCCGCCGCCGAGATGGGCGTGCGCGACCTGATGTGGTTCCCGAGCGCTTCGTTCCCATGCCACTCCGGATTGGTCGACCACATGGAGTCGGGCGTCATCCACCACATCGAGGGCAGCATGAACGGCCCGCTCGGCGTGTACTGCAGCCACGGGAAGATGCGCGGCCTCGGCGTGCTTCGCAGCCACGGCGGCCGCTACCAGGCCGTGCAGGACGGCGAGGTGCACATCGATGTCGCGGTGATCGCAGCCCCGACCGCAGACCCGTTCGGGAACGCGAACGGCGTCATGGGCGACTCCGCGTGCGGGCTGCTCGGCTTCGCGCTCGCGGACGCGCAGTACGCCGACCACGTCATCGTGGTGACGGACAACACGGTCCCCTTCCCCTGCATCCCCTGGCAGATCCAGGGCCAGCTCGTGGACTACGTCGTCGAGGTCGAGCGTGTGGGCGACCCGGCGAAGATCGTGTCCGGCACCACGGAGATCACGCGCAGCCCCGACCGGCAGCGCATCGCCGAACTCGTGGCCCGGTTCGTGCGCGACTCGGGCATCCTGCGCGACGGCTTCTCCTTCCAGGCCGGCGCCGGGGGCACGTCGCTCGCCTTCGCCATCTACCTCAAGGAGATGATGCGCGAAGCGGGAGTGAAGGCGCGATTCGTCCGCGGTGGGAGCACCAAGTACCTCGTTGAGATGCTCGAGGAGGGCCTCACGGACTACATCCTCGATGGGCAGACGTTCGATCTCGACGGCGTGCGGAGCATGCGCGACAACCCGCGCCACGTGGATACGAGCCCGTTCACCAGCTACAACCACCATGGCAAGGGCAACTTCGCCTCGATGATCGACGTGACGGTGCTCGGCGCGACCGAGGTCGATGTGAACTTCAACGCCAATGTGGTCACCCACTCCGACGGGCTCCTGCTTCACGGCATCGGCGGCTGGCAGAACTGCCTTTTCGCGGGCTGCACCATCCTCGCGATCCCGTCGTTCCGCGACCGGATCCCCGTCGTCCTCGATGAGGTCACCACCCTCGTCGGGCCGGGCGAACTCATCGACGTGATCGTCACCGAGCGCGGGATCTGCATCAACCCACGCCGCACCGACCTCCTCGAGGCCGTCCGCGGCTCGGACTTGCCCATCGTGGAGATCCATGACCTCAAGCGCCAGGTGGAGACGCTCTGCGGCGGAGCGCCGTCGAGGCCCGAGTTCGCCGACGAAATCGTGGCGGCGATCAAGTGGGTGGACGGAACCGTGATCGACTCGGTGCGGCGCGTGCCCGAGTGATGCGGCGATCGATGAGAGGAAGTGCGACATGCGCGGCTGCCTCACGATGGGTACAACGCTCGGTTTGGTGCTTGCGGCTTCGGCCTTCGCCCAGCCCCCCGAGTACCACCCCGCTCCGGCGGAGGTCCTCAAGGCGCGCGGCGGGCTTGGCAACGTGGTCACGAAGCTTGCCGCCGGAGCCGATGTGCGCGTCGCCTACTTCGGCGGGAGCATCACCGCGGCGGACGGTTGGCGCGTTCAGACGCTCGAGTGGTTCCGTGCCGCCTACCCGCAGGCCACCGTGAATGAGATCAACGCCGCGATCGGCGGGACGGGCTCCGACCTCGGGGCCTTCCGTTACGGCCAGGACGTGCTCTCCCGGGACCCGGACCTCGTGTTCATCGAATTCGCGGTGAACGACGGCGGCGCGCCGCCCGAGGCCATCTGGCGGCAGGTCGAGGGCATCATCCGTCAGACGTGGACCGCCGATCCCGGGATCGACCTCTGCTTCGTCTACACCTTCCGCACCGGCTACGAGGCCGACCTGCGGCAGGGCCTCTGCCCGCAGGCCGCCTCCGCCGACGAGGCGCTCGCGGACTACTACGGCATCCCTTCGATCAACGTCGCGCTCCCCATCGTGGAGATGGAGCGCGATGGGAGGCTGCTCTTCGTGCCCGAGCGCGACGCCGACGGGAACGCTCTCGACACACCCGAGGGCGTGACGCTCTTCTCGACCGACGGGGTTCATCCGGGCGACGACGGCCACCGCATCTACACGGACACGGTCGCGCAGGCCATAGCGACCATGGCCGACGGCGCGACCGCCGCGCCCCATGCGCTGCCGGAGCCCTTCGTCGCGGACAATTGGGAACGCGCGACGCTCGTACCGCTCCGGCCGGAGATGCTGAGCCCCGGCTGGCGCAAGCTCGGAGAGGACGACTGGCTCTTCCGCTCGTTCTCGCACCGCATGCCCGAGATGTGGGAGGCGACGCGGCCGGGCGAGAAGATCACGTTCCGCTTCCGCGGCGCGACGGTGATGCTCTACGACATCCTCGGTCCCGACGGCGGGCAGGCCGTCTGCACGGTCGACGGCGTCACACAGGACCCGCGCCCGCGCTTTGACAGCTACTGCAGCTACCACCGGATCGCGACCCTTTGGATCGCCTCGGGCCTCGAGGACGCCGAGCACACCGTCACCATCGAGATCCACCCCGACCAGCCGGACCGCTCGAGCGTCACGGACCGCGAGAAAGAGAAGCCCGACTTCGACCCGGCGAAGTATGACGGCACGGCGATGCGCGTCGGCGGCATCCTGCTGATCGGCGAGGTCTTGTAGGGGCGGGGCTTGCCTCGTCCGCCGTTGCCAGGCCTCGTCCACCAGGGCACAGAGGCACATCACGATGCGGCGGGCTGGAAGCCCGCGCTCCGTGTCACTCAAACACGATCGAGACCTTGCCGGTGCAGCCGGCGGCGGCGATCTCGTAGGCCTCGGAAGCCCTCTCGAGGGGCAGCCGCTCCGTGCAGGTCACGTCCGGGTGGATGCCCCAGCGGTCGCAGCGCTCGACGAGTTCCTCGAGGTGCTTCAGGGACGTAACCCACGACCCGTACAGCGTAATCTGCTTGTGGATCAGGTGCTTCGAGACCTCGAAGTCCACCGTCCCGCCCTCGCCCACGTACGCGCATCGGCCCCAGTCCCGCGTGCCCTGTAGCGCCAGCAGCCGCGCGGACGACGCGCCGGAGCAGTCGATGCTCGCCTCGCAGCCCCATCCGCCGGTGAGGTCGAGAACCGACTGCAGCGCGTCCTCGTCCGCGGGCAGAGCGTGGTCCACCAGGCCGAGGCTCACCGCGAGCGCGCGCCGCTCTTCGGAGAGGTCCGTCCCGATGACCGTCCCTACCCCGAGGGCTCTCCCGAGCATCGCCGCGGCAAGTCCCACCGGGCCGAGCCCCGTCACGAGCAGCCTATCCTGGCCGCTCACGTTCATCCGGCGGAGCGCTTCGTACGCGGTGCCGAAGCCGCACGCGCAGAGGGCCCCGTCCACATAGGTGAGGGAGTCCGGAAGAGGAACGCATGTGTTCTCCTCAGCGAGCAGGTAGGCCGCGTGCCCGCCGTCCCGCTGCCATCCGTACGCGGCGCGCCGCTCACTGCGGCAGCTGATCATGTACCCGTGCCGGCACTCGTCGCAGACCCCGCAGCCCGAGATGTGGTAGATGACAACCCGGTCGCCGTCCTTGAACCGCTTGCAGCCAGGGCCGGTCTGGACGATCCGTCCGCATGGCTCGTGCCCGGCGATCACCCCCATGTAGCCCTCGGGACCCTTGCCGAGATGCTCCCTGTAGATGGCGCGGATGTCGCTCCCGCAGATCGACGAGGCCTTCATCTCCACCAGCACCTGGCCGTGGCCGGGAACGGGGATCGGATACTCGCGGAACTCCACCGTGCTGTTGCCGGGCAGGATGACCCCGGTCATTACTCCGCTTGCGCTCATCGGACGCTCCTCCCTCGCTCAACGCATTGTCCCGATCATTGCGGCGGACGCGGAGGGAGTTCCTTCCAGGCGCGGGTGGGCGACGCACTGAACCTTCGCGCGCGCCGGGCTATAGGGTCACCAACCGCATAGGAGGAGGCCCGCCATGCCCGGCCTGCCGCCCGAACAGGACGCCTACGGACGCGAGATCTGGGACTACTGCCACGGTGTGGAGACCCAAGAGATCGTCGAACGCGAAGACGGCTTCATCGACTGCAGCAGCCTGCCGAACTACTTCCAGGACTACGAAGACTGGCCCGAGCACCAGAAGCGCGGCATCGCGCACGCGCACGGCCGCGTGCTCGACATCGGTCTCGGCGCGGGCCGGGTGTGCCTCCATCTGCAGAGTCTCGGGCTCGATGCGCTCGGGATCGACAACTCGCCCTTCGCCGTGAAGACCGCCAAGCGCCGCGGGGTGAAGAGGGCTAAGGTCCTCGGCATCACGGAGATCACGCCGAAGCTCGGAACGTTCAACACGATCGTGATGTACGGGAACAACTTCGGACTCTTCGGCAACGCGAAGCGGGCGCGGTGGCTCCTGCGTCGCTTCCGCAGGATGACAAGCCCGGACGCCCTACTGATCGCCGAGAGCAACGACGTGTACGGACCCGGAGTGCCGGACTACCA
>CAZCER010000386.1:0-5417 GCA_964497385.1 uncultured Armatimonadia bacterium
TACCCATCGCGCCCGGTCTCCGTCTCGTGCTGGCCTTCGCCGTCCAGCCAGGTGGCCTTCGGATGAGCGACCTCCATGTTGAACGCGGGTCCGAGCAGCCGAAGGCCGCTCGCGCCGCCGGCCGGGAGCATGCAGCATCCGGTGAAGCTGGCGACGGCGCCGCACTCGAACACCGCTTCCATCACGTAGGCGTCAGGGATGTTCGCGGGCGGATCGAACGCGCCCGTGGTGCTCGTGCAGCCGCGCACCTCGACGATGTCCCCGAGGAGGTACCGGGCCATGTCGACGATGTGGGTCGCTTGCTCCACGAGCTGCCCCCCCGAGCCTTCGAGCCTGCGGAACCACGGTCCGCCGACCATGCCGCCCCAGAACCAGCCGACGGCCATGCCCACCGGCTTGCCGTCGACGACCTTCTTCGCGTCCCGCACGAACCCGTCCCAGCGGTACTTGTAGGCCACCAGCGAGGCGACGCCGGCGTCCCGAATGGCGCCCTGGATGTCCCGCGCGAGCCCCATGTCGAGGCAGATCGGCTTCTCAATGAACAGGTGAACGCCGCGCTTGCAGGCCTCGAACTCGATCTCCCCGTGCTGATCCGGGGGCACGCACACAAGCACACCCTCCGGCCCCGCGTCATACAGCGCCTTGCAGTCCGTGGTCGCGATCCCGCCGAACTCCTTCGCGCCCCACTCCGCGCGCTCGGCGACGACGTCGCAGAACCCGACGTACTCGACGTCCATGCCGTTCGTCTTCAGATTGTTGAGATGGTGACGAGCGATCCCGCCGACTCCGACTACCCCGAGCTTGGTCGCCATGTTCCGTGGCTCTCCTATCTCCTCGCGCAGTCGCCCGCGCCGCCGTGCGGCGCGGAGTGCCCTGGGCGCGCCTCGGCGCGCCAAACCTGGGGGACGGTTCCCCACAGCTTCCGCGCCTCCTCGTTCGCGCTCACATACCGCGGCGCTTCGGGTTGCGGCGCGCGCGGGGCGGGCTCGTCCACGGGGAGGTCGACGTAGAAGGTGTCGTCCGGCGTCGCGACGAGCGGAAGCCCCCACCGCCGCCGAGCCGTGGCCATCGCGGTGCGCACCCGCCGGCGCAGCAGTCGGATCTCGCGGGTCGAGAACGCGCGCTCATGCCCCGTCGGCGTGAGCGCCAGGCCTATCCGAATGCGGTCTAGCTGGTCAGGCTCCATCTCCGTGACGTAATCGAGCCAGTGTCGAGCGTTCTCCCGACCGCGCGCGTGACCCAGGAAGTAGCTCATGACCCGGGCCACGCGGCCAGACGGGACTCGAGGAGCTTCCGGGCAGATCACGGGCAACCATCGCGCCAAGGTGATGTCGGTGGTGGCAGACATGCAACACGCCTTTCCCTGAGCGTCTGGGCGTCGGCGGAAGGCTCGGAGCGTCCCTCCGGTGTTCCCTACCTCCGCCGTCAGGGTAAATACGGCGTGACTCCCCGGGCAGTTCAACCGGCCGTACGGAGCGTGGGCCTCTACTCCCCAACCACCTCACGGAGCACCTCGCGGACAAGCCGATCGTCCACGTCGCCGCGGACCTCCACCTTCCCGACGCGCACCGGAAGCACCCACCGGACCCTGCCTTGCGTTCGCTTCTTGTCCGATGCGGCAGCCTCCATCAGCGCATCGACCGCGAGCCCCGGGGCCCCGGTCGGGAGCCCCGCCGCGCGCAGCGCCCCCACAACCTCGTCACCGAGCCCCGGCTGGCACACGCCCATCCGTTCGGCGAGTCGGCAGGCCGCGACCATTCCTACCGCCACCGCTTCGCCGTGCCGAAAGCGCGAGTACCCCGCCGCCGCCTCGATCGCGTGGGCCACCGTGTGCCCCAGGTTCAGATGCGCCCGCACCCCCGCCTCACGCTCGTCCGCGCACACGACGCGCGCCTTGATCGCGCAACTGCCCGCCACGATCCACGCCAGCGCCTCCGGGTCGCGCCGCAGCGCCGGCGCCAGCCTCTCCACCACCCCCTGGTAGTACGCGGCATCGGCCAGAACGCCGTGCTTCAAGGCCTCCGCGAGGCCGGAGCGGATCTCGCGGACCCCTAGCGTCGCGAGCAGGGACGTGTCGCACAAGACCAGTCGCGGCTGGTGGAAGGCGCCGACCAGGTTCTTCCCCTCAGGAAGGTTGATCCCCGTCTTCCCGCCAACCGAGGCGTCGACCTGAGCCAGCAGCGTCGTCGGGATCTGGATGAAATCGACCCCGCGCAGGTAGGTGGCCGCGACGAAGCCCGCAAGGTCGCCGGCTACTCCCCCGCCCAGCGCGAGCACCAGCCCGTCTCGGCCCATGCCCGAGGCCGCCAGCGAACGCAGCAGCTTCTGCGCCATGCTCCAGCGTTTGGAGCGCTCCCCGGGCGGGATCGTGAGCACCGTCGGCCTCAGGCCCGCGTCCCGCAGGCTCTCTAGGACCGTCTCGCCATGAAGCTCCGCCACCCGCGCGTCGGCGATGCACGCGAGACCGCCTCCCGCGTACAACGCGCGCGCCAACTCGCCCGCCCGGCGCGCCGCGCCGCCTTCGACAAGAACGTCGTAGCTCCCGCCAGGTACTTCGATCCGAACCGACGGCATCGGGGCGTCTCCTCTACAGCAAGCTCTGGATGGCCAGGGCGACCTCCTCGGGCGTCCGACCGTCCGTCGCGACCATGTGCTCGGCCATCCCGTACACGGCCGCGCGTTCAGACATGACCGCCTCGATCCGCTGCGCCCGACCCGGGTCGCCGGCGGGGCCCAGGAGAGGTCTCCCGTCGTCCGCCGCGGCGCGCTCCGCAACCGTGCCCGGGAGCGCAGTCAGACACACCACGACGCCTGTGGACCGCATCGCCTCCACGTTCGCGGCCCGCAGCATCGTCCCGCCTCCGCACGCCACGACGCACGCCGCCGGTCTCTCCGCCACGCCGCGGAGCGCTTCCGCCTCGGCCTCCCGAAACGCCGGCTCGCCGTCCTCCGAGAAGAGCGCCGGAATGGCCTTCCCCTCGCGCCGCTCGATCTCCGCGTCGAGATCGACGAACTCGACTCCGAGCCGGGCCGCCAGGATCGCGCCCACGGTGCTCTTGCCGGTGGCCATGAATCCGACCAGGTAGACCTTCGCTCCGCGCTCCGTCACGTGTGGTTGCCTTTCAACGCCGAACGGAAAGCGGGACGGCGCAAAGGCGCCGTCCCGCGGTGTAGAACACGCTCCGGCCCAACGTGGGGGACCGCATGGAGGAGCCTAGAGATCCGGCGGCTCCTCGTAGTCGTGCACGATCCGAGGAGTGAAGAACCACAGCAGGTCGCTGTCGGTCACCGTCTTGGACCGGCCGCGGAACAGGGCGCCGAGGATCGGGATCTCCGAGAGGCCCGGCACCTTGTAGCGGTTGTCGTCCACGCGATGGCTGGTGAAGCCGCCGATGACGACCGTCTGACCGTCGCGGACCCGCACGATGGTCTCAAACTCCCGCTCGAGAGTGCGGTAGCTCACGGTCTCGGTTGCGCCGGTGCCGGCCACGACGCGCTGGCCGAGTTCCGTGAATGTGGGGGCCAGGTACAGAGTGACCGAGTTGTCGCCGTTGATGCGGGGCGTCACGTTCAGTTCCGCGCCCGTCTCGATCTCGTCGCCCTCTTCCCAGGTCACGATGATGTTGCCGCCGATGTCGGTGTCGCGACGCGGGATGAAGGTCGGGATGATCTCGCCCACATAGAGGTACGCCGGAGTGTTGTTCATCGCGACGATGCGCGGCGAGGAGATGATGTCACCGCGGTTGTCCGTGGTGAGCGCGCTGATCAGAACGCGCGCGTCTCCGTTGACGTAGCCGATGTTGAGGTTCCCGACCGCGTCGCCGCCGTACTGCGCGGTCATGGTCATGTTGGGACCGCTCAGCGCCCAGTTCACACCGACGTTGTCATCTTCGCTGCGCGCCACGTTGACGACCTGAACCTCGAGAAGGACCTGCTTCGCCGGCCGGTCGATGGAGCGGAGAACCTCGATGGTCTGGTCGATGCCCTCGGGGGTGCCGCGGAGGATCAGGGTGTTCAGTTCAACAACACCCATGACGTCGATGAGGCCTTCGGGGCGAAAGAACGTCCCGCCGTAGCCGCCGCCGCCATAGCCGCCGCCGCCATAGCCACCGCCGCCGTAGCCGCCGCCGCCATAGCCGCCCCCACCACGCCCGCCGTAACCGCCGCCTCCGCCGCCGCGACCGCCGTAGCCGCCTCCGCCGCCGCGACCGCCGTAGCCGCCTCCGCCGCCGTAGCCGCCGATCTGACCGAACTCACCCAGACCGGCCATGGAGTAGGTCGAGACCCCGGCGCCCCCGCCGAAGAAGCTCTCGGAGCCGTAGCGGCCGGTGTTGGCGTTGGTGTTGCTCTTCTGCTGAGCGCGCGGGGACAGAACGCTCGCCTGCACACGCAGAGCCACGCCGCCAAGCATCTCCGCGGCGGCCGCCGGGTCGATGAACTGGAGTTCGTAGGTCCGCGTCTCGACGTCTTCGGGGCTGATCGCCTCACCGGTCTTCGAGCCTGACCCGGACGGCGACTCCCCGCCGACCATCGGCGTGAGTTCCCACTCGCGGCCCTCCGGGGGGGCGGCGCCTACTTCTCCCGACGCCTGCGACGACGCGGACACCGTCAGGACGCCCTCTTGCTCGCGAATCGAGAGCGCCGGCCGTGACGCGCTGGCCGCCATCGCGATGATCTCGGACGCCGTGCGATCATGCACCTTGATGTGCGGTATGACGCCCTCGCAGCCCTCGGTCACGATGACGTCGATGTGGACCATCCCCGCCAGGTAGCGGATCAGGTCGATCGTGGAGACGTCGTCGGCCTCCAGGGTCAGGAGCGTGTCCCGCTCCCACTCCTCCGGGCGAACGGCGTCCAAGGTCGAGACCTGAACGCTGCCCTCCCCCGGTGTGACTGCGGCTGGAGCGACGGAACGCGCGCCGGCCTGGACGGCCCCTTCCGGCAGGTCCGCCACACTGTTCGCCAGGTCGCCCTGAGCGTAGCCGGCGACGCCGACCAAGCCGAAGGCAAAGGAACAGATCAGCAACACCGCCGATGTTCGCGGTCGTGCATGCTTGAAAGTCACGCAAACTACCTCCCAAGGGGCCGGGCAAACCCGACCAGCGCTCCACTTGCCACGGCGGCTTCGCCGCCGGTCCCGCTCTGCCGTTGCGTCCACAAGGACGCGGCGGCGCCCGACATCCTCTCGGGCGCCAGCCGGGGGCTACCAGCCGCCGCCGTAGTCGCCGCCGCCGCCGTAGCCGCCGCGGTTGCCGCCGCCGCCATACCCGCCGCCGCCGCCGTAGCCGCCGCGATTCCCGCCGCCGCCGTACCCGCCGCGGTTGCCGCCGCCGCCATAGCCGCCGCGGTTGCCGCCGCCGCCGTAGCCGCCGCCGCCGTAGCCGCCGCCGCCATAGCCGCCGCCGCCGCCGCCGTCG
>CAZCER010000387.1:0-1160 GCA_964497385.1 uncultured Armatimonadia bacterium
GTTGGGGCGGCGCCGACTACGTCGTCGAGGACGGGGTGCTCGTCTGCCCGGCCGAGGGCGGCGGCACGCTCCTGACCGACAGGGAGTACGCCAACTTCATCTGCCGATTCGAGTTCAAGCTCCAGGCCGGCGGGAACAACGGCTTCGCGATCCGCACCCCGCCCGGCGTGAATCCAGCCTACGGAGGCATGGAACTCCAGATCCTCGACAACGAAGCCGACATGTACAAGGATCTCCGGCCGGAGCAGTACCACGGGTACATCTACGACTGCGTCGCCTCGAAGCGCGGGTTCCTGAAGCCGGTCGGTGAGTGGAACCAGCAAGAAGTCCTTGTCGACGGCGCCCACGTCCGCGTGACGCTGAACGGCGAGGTCATCCTGGACGCCGACACCGCGGACATCACCGACCCGGAGAAGCGCAAGGCGCACCCGGGGCTCGACCGCATCGCCGGCCGCATCGGCTTCATGGGTCACGGCGACCGGCTGGAGTTCCGGAACATCCGCGTCAAGGAACTCCCCGGCCCGAACACCCCGCCCGAGGGCTTCGTCGCGCTCTTCAACGGCTACGACCTCACCGGCTGGAAGGGCCTTGTCGAGAGCCCGCCCGCCCGCGCCGCGATGACCCCGGAGGAACTCGCCGAGAAGCAGGCGGCGGCCGATCAGCGCATGCGCGATCACTGGCGCGTGGACGATGGCGCGCTCGTCTTTGACGGCGGCGGCGACAGCCTGTGCACGGCCAAGGACTACGGCGACTTCGAGATGCTCGTGGACTGGAAGATCCTCCCCGAGGGCGACAGCGGCATCTACCTCCGCGGCAGCCCGCAGGTGCAGATCTGGCAGCGCGAGGAAGGCTCGGGCGCTCTCTACAACAACGAGAAGCCGGAGAACCCGAGGACGCCGCTTGTGAACGCGGACAAGCCCGTCGGCGAGTGGAACACCTTCCGCATCATCATGAAAGGCGAGAAGGTCACCGTCTACTTGAACGACGTCCTTGTCGTCGACAACGTCACCATGGAGAACTACTGGGAACGCGACAAGCCCATCTACCCGACCGGCCAGATCGAACTCCAGAACCACGGCAACACGCTCTGGTTCCGGAACGTGTTCATCCGGGAGATCACGGAGTAGTTATTGCATGGAGCGGCGTGCCTCCGGCTCCAC
>CAZCER010000387.1:1260-3443 GCA_964497385.1 uncultured Armatimonadia bacterium
GCGCGGGAAGTGCGTAGCGCCAGAGGGCCGGATGGGCCATTGCATGGAGCGGCGTGCCTCCGGCTCCACGCCCTGGAGCGCGTAGCGACGGTCGGCCGGATGGGCCATTGCATGGAGCGGCGTGCCTCCGGCTCCACGCGCGGGAAGTGCGTAGCGCCAGAGGGCCGGATGGGCCATTGCATGGAGCGGCGTTCCTCCGGCTCCACGTGCGGGAATTGCGTAGACGTCGCGGGCCGGATGGGGCCCGTCCGTTCTCGCGAGGTGAGTGCAGGACAGAGGAGATAGTCAAGTGGACAAGGTCCGTATGGGAGTCATCGGCGTAGGCGGAATGGGCAGCGGCCATGTCGAGGCGATCGGCAAGATCGACGCCGCCGAACTCACCGCCGTCTGCGATATCGACGAAGCAACGTGCAAAGCGAAGTCCGAGGAGACCGGGGCGCAGGGGTTTCTGACGCACACCGAACTCCTCGACAGCGGCCTCGTGGACGCGGTGACCATCGCCACCCCGCACTACTTCCACCCGCCGATCGCCATCGACGCGTTCGAGCGCGGCCTCCACGTTCTCTCGGAGAAGCCGATCGCGGTGCAGGTCTCCGAAGCCGACCGCATGATCACCGCGGCGAAGGCCTCGGGGCTCAAGTTCCAGATCATGTTCCAGGAGCGCACGCGCGGGGTGCACATCGCCGCGAAGAGGCTCATCGAGGGCGGGGCCGTCGGGGAGATCTACCGGACGCTCATGGTGATGGGCTGGTACCGCAGTCAGGCCTACTACGATTCGGGCGGCTGGCGCGCGACGTGGACGGGCGAGGGCGGCGGCGTGCTCATCAACCAGGCGCCGCACAGCCTCGACATCTTCTCATGGCTCGCGGGCCTGCCGTGCAAGATCGACGCCGAGGTGCGCACGCGCATCCATGAGATCGAGGTCGAGGACGAGGCGTTCGCGCGCCTGACCTACCCGAACGGGGCGCACGGGTATCTCTACGCGAGCACCACGGAGGCGCCCGGTACGAACATCCTCGAGATCTGCGGCGACAAAGGCAAGATCCAGATCCAGGACGGCAAGCTCCGCTACTGGAGGCTCGCTCCCGCGATCAGCGAGCACAACCGCACCGCGACCGAGATGTGGAGCGGCCCGAAATCGGAAGAAGTCGAGGTCGAGATCCCCGATGTCGAGACCGGGCACCGGGCCGTTCTCGCGAACTTCGTGGACGCGATCCTGAACGACGCCCCGCTCGTGGCCCCCGGCGAGCAAGGGATCAACTCGATGGAACTCATCAACGGGATACTGCTCTCCGGCCACCGTGAGAAGGCTGTGAGCGTGCCCGTCGACCGGGCCGACTATGACGCGCTGATCGAGGAACTGCAGACCACCTCCAAGGGCAAGACGCGCCTGCGGGAGCAGAGGGTCACCGATCCGGCGCATCAGAAGTAGTCCGCCAAACAGCGTATCGCGAGCCCGGCTCGGCCCCGTGGGGTCAAGCCGGGCTCGTCGCTTCTCAGCGTAGTTCGATCGTGGCTCCCGGAGCATGCTCGGCCAGAAGCCGCCCCCGCTCATCCAGCAAGAACTCCGCCTGCGCCATCGGCAACTCGATCACCGTGCAGTCGAGCGTCTCGCCTCCCAGCGTGAAGGTGGCCTTCTCTTCGCCGAGTTCGAAGGGCAGCGCGATCTGCATGCCCGCCCCAACGCTGTAGAACTGGTATGTGGCCGTCCGGCCCTCCTCGAGGACCATGCGCGGGAGGATCAACGCCATGGGGAGCATGGTGTTGTTCTCCAGGAGCCAAACGCCCTCGGCGAGTTCCTGCCCCGCGGGCCGCGGCAGGAGCGTCGTCGTCGTGTCCTCGCCCCCGGCCTCTATGCGCGTCTCCCAGGTCAGCGGCGTGAGCGTCTCATCGAGGGTGACCGTGCGCGTAAAGGCGGCCGCCTCATCGCCCTCGCCGAACCGCGCCACCGCGACAGCCTTGTAGCCGGCGCCCGCCTCGCCGCGGGAGAAGGTGATGGTCTCGGCGCCGACCTCGTCGCCCTCCACGACGTAGCGCCAGACGTACTCGGTGTCGAGGTCATAGGGGAGTTCGATGGTGCGGAGTTCGCCCTCGGACGAGTCCCCTCCCCCAATCCGCTCGACGATCTCGAACTTCCGCGGCAGCACCCCGCCCATGCCCTCGAAAAGCTTCACATGCACGGC
>CAZCER010000387.1:3453-5408 GCA_964497385.1 uncultured Armatimonadia bacterium
GGGAGTCGATCTCACCGGTCGTCGAGTCGAACGAGATCCAGCCTGGCTCCCCGACCCAGACCTCGACCCATGCGTGCTGCCCGAACGATCCGCCGAACTGCGGCGCGTACGTCAGGCCTCCCACCAGCTTCGCGGGAATCCCGACCGCGCGGAGCAGCGCGCACGTCAGCGTCGCATGCGGGCCGCAGTCACCGCGCCGAGTTTCGAGCGCCAGTTTCGCCGAGGGCGAGTCCGCGACCGCAACGCCGCCGATGTTCGCATGCACCCACTCCGCGACCCGGGTCGTGGCCTCCCAGGCCGTCGCGGCGCCTTCGGTGAGTTCCCTGGCGAGCGCGGCGATGTCCGCGTCGTCGGATTCGATATAGAGCGAAGGCTTCGTGGCAGGCGCGGCGTCCTCGGGGACCTCAAGGGTGAGTGGAAACGCAGCCGCCCCGGTCCCGTCGTAGGCGCGCGACTCGATGGTGAGCGTTCCACGAACCACGCTCTCCTCGACCCCGCCGTCGAAGGCCTGCATGGGGCTCTCCACCACGACCGCGCCTTCGTCGCCGATGATCGGCACGGTAATCTCCACATCGGCGACGAGACGCGTCACCGACGCGAAGTCAGGGATAGGCTCGGGCGCCCTCGCGAAGTGGCTCTCAAGCAGGTCTATGTCTGATGACGCCGCCGCCTCGATCACGGATTCGTCGGTCAGAGACATGACGCGCTGGCCGTTGCGCTGGTTCACCGCGAGCACCTGCGAAGTCTCCGGGTCAACGACAAGCACCACGCTTTCATCGAGGCCCAGGCGTCGCCCCTCGCGCGTCTCGCCGAGCACCTCCACGGTGGTCGGCTCAAGACCCGAAAGCGTCATCTCCCCATCGCTCTCGGGGACCAGAACCCGGATGTCCCGCGTCTCGCCGGGTTCGAGGGGGAATCTGCGGGCCAGAAGCGCCAGGGTGCTGACGTCCAAATCCGCGTGGATGGCGACCTCGTCGCCCCACTCGGCCGTGATCGGGTCGGTCTCCTCGTCCCCTTGCCAGCCTCGGACGGTCAGCACGCCATCGACGTTCCGGCACTCGAGACGACGCTTCAGGTCCCCGCGCTCGAAGCTCCAGTCGTACGAGAGCACCTCGAGCGTCTCGGCGTCCACCACGAGCGTGGAGTCGACGCGAATCGTGAGTTCCTGCCCGAGCGCTCTCGCTTCCACCCGTGCCTTGTCCGCGCTCCGGAGGACGGCCCGGCCGTCGAGGTC
The DNA here is from genome assembly GCA_964497385.1 of uncultured Armatimonadia bacterium. Taxonomy (GTDB): domain Bacteria; phylum Armatimonadota; class Zipacnadia; order UBA1398; family UBA1398; genus CAZCER01. The sequence continues at coordinate 4,688 of CAZCER010000387.1, forward strand.
GCCCGCTACGGGCCCCGTGACCTCGATGTAGCCGATGGTGGCTCCTTCGCTCTCGATCGTGTAGTAGGTCTTGGGCCCCTCAAGGGCGTCCTGGGCCCAGGCCCCAAGCGACCAGACCATAAGCGCGACCGAGGCGAGGCCGCGCAGCGTCTTCCTGTTCGCCGCAATGAAGTGTGCCAAGTCATCCGACCTCTCCGCGTGGGCGTCCGCCGGTTCTGTTCGCCCGGTCCATGGAGCGCCCTCCGCCCGCGGCTTCCGGACGCTCGGGCGCGGGCCGCGTCGCGCGCCGTGGAGGCCTCTTCCGCGGGGCGAGGAACACCCATGGGCGTGACGGAGAGGAGCAACGCATGAGGAGCAACCTGTGCGCGCCGCTCACTCTGGCGGGAACGCTGCTGATCGGAATGGTGACCTGCATGGCTGACGAGACGACTGTCGAGCAAGCGCCGCCTCACGTGGTTTCACCGGAGCGGCGCGGCAGCACGGTGACGCTCCGCATCCTGGCCGCGAAGGCGGACGAGGTCCTGGTGCGGTCCGGCGACCTCGCGCCATTCATGGGCGGATCGTCCGCCCCGATGGAGCGCGGCGCCCAAGGCGTGTGGACGATCACGATCGAGGACGTGGCTCCGGGCATTCACGAGTACAAGTTCCTGGTGGACGGGCTGGAGACGGTGGACCCCGTCAGCCCCACCCTTTTCGCGATCCCGCGCGGCGCTCGGGGCTA
>CAZCER010000388.1:0-5405 GCA_964497385.1 uncultured Armatimonadia bacterium
CCGAGGCGCTGCTCGACCGCAAGCGCCGGCTGCCCACCCAGCTCCTCCTCGTCAACTGCGAGCACCTCCTCGCCCACGAGCACGCCGAGCCCGCGCCCGAGCCGCGCCCCGGTCCCACGGGGAGCGTCGACGCCCCCCCGCGCCACGACCCCCTGGGGCCCCGACGCAACCAGCAGCACGCGCGAACCGACCGAGACGACATGGAGCGACTTGTCGGCCGTGAGTCGGGTGGTCTCGAGAATGTGCACGAAGTCGCCCTCGCCGCGTCGGAGCCCGATCGGCTCCTTCCGCATCCACTTCGCGAGCCAGTAGATGCCGTAGATCACCCCAACCACCAGTCCAAGGCGGATCAGGGCGTCGATCAGGCGGAGGAAGGCGCTCCGCTCCCGAGGCTCGTCGGCCTGCCCGGCGCTGGCGCCGTCGGAAGGCAGGTCAAGGCGCACTTCACGCTCGCGCGCAAGGCGGTCGGCTTCGCCGGGCCGGAGACTCTCCACGCTCTCCGCATCGTCGGCCGGCGCGACCTCGGCGGAGAGGCTCTCCGCCGCATCGGACTCCAGGGGCGGCGGAGCGCTCTCGGCGGAGGGCGACGACTCCTGCGCCCATGTGGGAAGAGCCCACAAGCAGGCGACGGCGAGAAGGAGCCGCAGAAAGGTCGAGCGCCCCCCAAGGGCGCCCGATGCGGCCCGCAGCATGGCTGTGTGGTCACCCCGAGGCGTCGAGGCTACTCGCTCCCCTCCGGTTTGATCCAGTCGCCGATCGGGCGGAGGATCTGTCTGATGCGCACCGCGAAGTTCTCATCGATGACGACAACCTCGCCGCGGGCGATCGTCCGCCCCCCGGCGCAGATGTCGACGGGCTCGTCGGCCGCGCGGTCGAGTCGGATGGTGTAGCCGGTGCCGAACTCCATGATCTCCTTGATCGTGCGATGCGTGCGGCCCAGTTCCACCGAGAGTTGGATCGGGATGTTCGCGATGAGCGGGAAGTTGTCGAGTTCCGGCGGCAAGCCTCCCTCCCGCTCCAGGTCGTCGAACTCCACGGGTCGCGCCTCCGAGGCTCGGGACGGGCGCGCGGGGGCCGTGGGAGCCGCGGGAGCCGTGGGGCGTGGCTGAATCTGCTTCAGCGGCGGCGCGGCCGGCCGCTCGATCCCGGCCTCCGACGGCGAAAGCCCGGCCAGAATGGCCTCCACCTCGGCTTGCGAGACGGCCGCATCGCCCAGCGCGCCGCCGGACAAGGGCGACGGACTGGCGGAGGCGGTGGGCTGCGAGGGCTCGGGTTCCGGCTCCGGCTCTTCCGCCGCGACCGCACCGGGCGCCTCGCCGGAGACGAGAGCCGTCATGTGGCGCGCGAAGTCGGAGGAGATGATTTGCGAGAACGCCAGGACCTTGTCCCCGCAGATGTAGTTCACCGTGACCAGGCCGACCGGGCCGCCTCCGGAGAGGTCCTCCAGCGCGTCGGCCTCGTCGGAGAGCGTCAACACCTCGGTGTTGCGAACGGCGGAGGTGATCTGCTTGCCGGCCCTGGCCGAGACGTCCTGCGCGACGGCCTCCGCGACCATTCGCAGCAGCTCCTCGACGGCGGACCGATGAAACTCCTCGAGTTCCTCCGGGGGCTCCTGGTCGGCGGCGTCCATCATCAGCAGCGCGGCCGTCTTGGCGTCTTCGACCGAGATCGCCAGCAAGCACGGGCACTCCTCGAGTTCGGACTGCCCCTCGTAGAAGACGACGGCGCGCAGCATCGGCTCGCCGAGAACGGAGACCAGACCGTCCACGGTCTGAGGAGCGACCGTCGCCGCGATGAGCGACACCTCGGCGTTGGCGAAACTGACCGACAGGGCGTTGGTGGCGCTCTGAAACGCGGGCGCCACCAGCTCCTCGTAGATCTCGAACTCGCTTCCGAATCCGGCGGCCATTAACCATCATCCCCCGGTTCCTCTGTCATCCATCCGACAACCTTCACGCCCAGGAACCGGCCGCTTCTGCCCGGCCGCACCAGGAACTTCGGAAGGTTGGCGATGCGCATCTCCAGCGGGTCGGTGAAACGGGTGTCGAGAGGGATCACGTCGCCCTCGCGCATCTGGAGCAGCTCCCATGGCGTCAGGTGCGCGCGCCCCAGGACGACCGACAACTCGGCCGTCGTCCTGTCGACGCGGCTGCGCAGCGACTCCAACATCTCGTCCGTCGGCGGGCGGCTTCGCTGCCGCCTCCAGCGTTCCGCCGAGAGGTCGCCCGCGACTTTCTCAAGAGCGACCGCCGGCATGCACACGTTGACGGTGCTGGCTTGGTCCGAGATCTTCGCCTCCATCAGGATGGCCACGACGGTCTCGGCCGGCTCCACGATCTGCACGAACTGCGGGTCGGTCTCGCGCTGCTCGATCCGCGGCCGCATCGGGGCGATCGACTCCCAGGCCTCGCCCAGGGCCGACATCATGCGCTCGGCGACCCCGTCGATGACCCGGCACTCGATCTCCGTGAGGTTCCGGTCGATGGCGCGGATGCTGCCGATGCCGCCCATGAGCCGCTCGAACAGGCAGTAGCCCAGGCCGCGGTTCACTTCGAGCAGCATCGGACCGTCGAAGACGTCCGCGGTGAAGATGTAGATGATCGACTCGGTCAGCAAGTCCATGAACTCGTGGTACGGCATCTGCTGGACGGCCGCGATGTCGAAGTGCATGGGGGTGCGGAGCTGCGCCCCGAGCGATGTCGAGATCCGCCGGCCCCAGTCCTCGTGGATCATCGAGAGGGCCCGGAGTTGGTCTCGCGAGAACTTGCTCGGAGAGCGGAAGCTGTACTCGCGCACCTGAGGCTCGGCCTGGCGCGCGCTGGGCGCGGCCGGCCGCGCCTGCGCCTCAGGCGAAGCCGCAGCCTCCTGCTCTCCGGACGGAAGCCCGGACAGGAGCGCCTCGATCTCAGCTTGTGACAGGACTTCCGGCACTGGGCTGCTCCACACGACGCCGATCCGGGCCAGGGACCCGCGCCGGCGCTAGTACCGCCGCGACGACTGCGCCACCCACTGGGTCACGAGCACGCAGTCGACGACGCTCTCCTCGCCCGGCGACATCAACTCGCCCAGGCGTTGGGTGGCCTGCTCCTCAAAAACGTCCTTCGGGTTCGGCCTCGGGGACGCCAAATCGATGTCCTGAATCGTGTCGATCACCGCGTCGCGGAGGAGCGCGAGCCCCTCCTCGGTCATCCACCGGCGCTTCAGGGCCCCCTCGGGGCCCGACTTGTCGTCCCGGAACTGCACGACAACCGTGCAAATGAGGATGTCGCCGAACCGATTCGTCGTCTCCGCGCTGTCCAGGATCACGATCTGGTTGGTCGTCCGTCGAGACTCCGGGCCGCTCCCGGCCCCTTGGCTCCAGCGCACCAGCGCGTAGATCAGAGCGGCGACCACGAGGACCCCGACGACCGCGAGCGCCGCAGTGGACGCAAGGCCCACGCGTCGTGGCGCGCCCTGAACCGACAGCCGCTCGGGTCCTGCCTCCATGTCCCGCTCCGCCTCATCCAACGGTTCCGCGCCGCAGCCGCCAAGCGCGGCTTGCGCGGGTGCACCTGTCAATTCCTTGTCGCCGTTGACATACCTTCACCCTTGGCCTCCCTAGGCTTCGGGCGGCGCTTCTTCGTCCTCCTCCGCGCCCCCCACGACGAGAGGCTTGGCACGGGCCCGGAACCCCGCGATCCGCTCGAGGATCACCTCCACCGACTCGGACACGATGTACTTGGCCCCGTTGGTCAGCGTGATCACCGTGTCCGGCGTCGGCTCGATCGTCTCGATGAGGTCTGAGTTCAGGACGAACGCGCGTCCGTTCAGCCGCGTCACCAGGATCATCGTCCGCACCTCTCCGCCGGGTCGCCGTGTGCGTTGTGGGGGCGCGAGACCGCTCCCGCGCCCCCACAACCTATCGTCTCACCGCGCGTCCGCTACCTCTTCAGATTCGTGAGTTCCTGCAGGATCTCATCCGAGGTCGTGATGACGCGCGCGTTCGCCTGGTAACCGCGCTGGCCGATGATGAGCTGGGTGAACTCGGTGGCGAGGTCCACGTTCGAGGCCTCGAGCGCGCCCTGCACGGTCTTGCCGCGCGACGCCGACTCCGGCGTGCCCACCTGCGCCGCGCCGGACGCCACGGACTCGCGCCAGAGCGACGTGCCGACCTGAGACAGGCCGCCGTAGTTGTTGAACGTGGCCAGGGCGAGTTGCCCGAGGGTCTGGTTCAGGCCGTTGGTGAACTCGCCGGTGATCACGCCGTCCGTGCTGATCGAGTAGTTCTCGAGCACCCCCATCGCGACGCCGTCCTGGTCGCCCGCCGTGACCGTGTTCGCGCCCGCGAACTGGTTCAGCTCCGCGAGATCGAGTCGGATCGTCTGGGGCGTGGTGGCGCCGTTGGTGAGATTGAGCTGCACGATGATGCCGGACGTCTGGCTCTTGCCGTCCGAGGTGAACGAGACGCTCCCCGACGTGGCGCCGCCGGGAATGACGTTCAGGCCGTTCTCGTCCGTCGCTTGGTACTCCCACACGCGCGACTCGCCCTGCCGGTTGAAGTCGAGGTTGATCGTGTGCTCGACTCCGAGGCTGTCGTAGACGATCACGCTCGTGCGGTACGTGCCGATGTCGACGTTGTAGCTGGCCTGACCGAAGATGTCGTCGATCGCGGTCGAGCCGCCCGTGTCGGTGAGAATCAGCTCACCGGAGAGGCCCGCGATCGTGGAGGTGAACAGCACCTGGCCGTTGCCGTCCGTCGTCACCTCGGCCGCCGGCGGGGCCGGAACGCCCTGGGTCACGTGGTAGGCTGTGGCCAGCGCCAGATACTCCGGATCGGGGCTCGCCGAGGCGCCCATCGTCTCATAGACGCCGCTGCTCATGCCCAAAGCCTGGACGGTGCTTGCGGTCGCCACGCCCGCCGGCCCCGGTTCGAACGTGAACGAGCTGTCCGTTCCCTGCCCGCCGGCCGGCGGGCCCGCCGCCGGGTCGTACTCGAAGAACCGCACCGTGGTGTCGCTCTCCTGAACGGCGTAGACGAGAACCGTGCCGCCGGTCCAGTTCAACGGGTCGTTCCAGTCGGCCACGAAATCGGCCACATAGGTGTCCGGGTTCGTGTAGGTCGACGGCGGGGTCCAGATGTCGACCACGGCGGGGCCCGCCGTGGTCACGGTGATCTGGATCTCGTCTCCGCCGGCGCCGGGCGTCCAGGCGCTCAGTACGTCGAAGTCGAGGGTCCGCGCGTCGGCGGTGTAGGCCCCGCCGACGCCGATCTGCGGGACGGTGACGCCCGTCACCGTCCCGTCGGTCGCGGTGATGTCGAAGGTCTGGGCGGCAAGTGCGAACGGGTTCGTCGTGATGCGGCCCTCGGTGTCGAGGGTCTGAGCGAACCCGAGTTGCTCGGCGTCGAGGTTCCCGATGTACTGAAC
>CAZCER010000389.1:0-5396 GCA_964497385.1 uncultured Armatimonadia bacterium
CCGCGTGACCGACGTCGGCGACGTGGTCGCATTCGAGAAGAGCCGCTCGTGGGACGAGTGGCTCGCTGTTACCCGACGCGGCCCTTCGGGGGACGCGTCGTGGCGCCTCAGCACGATGAGCGGGGCGCTCGTCCCTGAGCGCTGAGCGGCCTTGGGGCGCGCTTCGCCCTCGCCCCCGGCAACTTCGTCTCCAAAACGTAGTAACGAACTCACCTCCCGGCGCATGAAGAGAGTGTGCGGTCGTGAGCGGACGGGCTTACCGGGATACCCGAGACGCCGCGGGCTGGCGGCGGTTCGGAGGGCTCGGCGCGAACGCCGCCGGTTCGTGGGGCGCTCGCCCGCGCCTCACGGCCGAGGGTGGTGGGGAGCGCAGCTTCCGTCGCGCAAGCGGCGGAGACTGCGCTCCGAAGGGGCAAGGGAGCAGGTGGTGGACGCGCGCGCCCGCTTCCATCGGCGCCAGTCTGCGTCCGGCGATCAGCATGCCAAGCGCGTCGGCGGGGCTTTGGGCGCGAAGCTGGTGGAGCAATCGACATTGCGCAGGACCATGTCGTGCATGGGTCCAGCCGCCGCGAATGCGCCTGAAGACCCCATGTCTGTCAGCCGCTGCCAGCTAGCTGGAGGGGGCACGCGACGCTGCCGGGCCGGATGGGCTCCGACCTCCCTGTCGGGACAACCCATCCGGCCCGGCCTGCGCCTGCTACACCTTCACCGTCGCCACACCGAACGCCGGGACGCGCACCGCCGCGCCGCCGTCGATCGGCTCGGCCATGCACTCCGCGACCGGGCGCTCCAAGAGGTCGAGTTCGGCCGGGTCGCCTGAGGCCGTGAGCCCATTCGCCAGCCGCACGCTCGCCTTGGTCTCCGCGCCCTCGACCTCGTACAGGCGGGCCAGCAGGGCATCGGAGTCCTCCGCCCGCTTCAGCGAAGAGAGCAGCGCGCCCTCGACCTCGATGAACCCCGCCGCGAGCGGCAGGTCCCCGTCGTGCGCGTCCGTCGAGACCGGGATGAGCGGCGTCGCGAACGCCTGCGCCTCTTCGGTGATCTCCGTGGCCGTCATCGCGCCGTCATGCACCACGAGGGCGAGCGCGGCCTCGGAACGGCCCACCTCCGGCAGCGGATCGGGGTCGTAGCTCGCTCGGAGGATCGTCACGCGCATCTCGTCCGGAGTGACCGTGAAGCCGTGCTTTCCGCGCGTGAGAAGCGCCGCGCCGCCGTTCCCGGAGAGGTCGGCCCAACGGAGGCCCGGGACCTCGGCGCCGTTCAGCGGGCGCTCGATATACCCGAACGGGATCTCGAACCGCGCCTTCTCACCCGAGACCGCAAGCGGGAAGCCGACCTTCAGCACCGGCGCGCCGATCTCGGGGCCGCCGAAGTCGCGCCAGTCGTACTCCAGATGGAAGTCCAGTCGGGGCGAGCCGGCGCAGAGCGAAACGGTCCAGGTGAGAGCGCATCCGCGGTAGGTGCGGCGGCTCGTCACCGAAGCCACGTACGGCCCGTGCGCGGTGACCTGGAGGCTCGCGCCCTCGAGAAGTTCGCGCTCCTCGGAGATCTGCCCGGTGCACCAGGACGTCATCCCGTGCGGGGCCTCGACCTGATGCACAAGCACTCCGAGTTGCCTGCCCGCCGGCACGAGTTCGCGGCCGGTGCGCTTGTCGATGAGGCTTGAGATCGCGCCCGACCCGGGGCTCACGACCGCTCGGAGGAACGCGTTCTCGAGCGCGACGGGACCCTCCAGTTCGCCGGTAAGTTCCGCGCGGGTGTAGGTCGCCGAGACGCCGGCGGATGGCTGGGCCTCGGCCGAGGCGCCGACTCCGTAGGCCCGATACCCGACGCTCGGGACGCTCTCGGCGGCGAACGCGATCTCCGTCCAGTCGTGCCCCCAGTAGTGGCCTTTGCCGAGCACCTGGGCGCGGGTCGCACCGCCCGACCCGTCCCGGATCGCGATCGCGTCATCGGGGATCGCGTGGTCCCAGATGCGCGCGCGGACGACCTCCGAGCGGCTCCGCGGGACGCCGTTGAACACGACGAACACGCCGCCGGGACCCGAGCCGGACGAGGCCGCCGAGACGCCTCCTTGGGCCGAACCGAGCCCCGGGCCCGCGCCGAGGTCCGGACCGGGCCCCGCGGGCGCGAGCGCCTTCGTGTCGACCTTGCGGGCGAGGGCGTGGAGGGCCGCCGTCTTCGCGGCCTGGGTGCGCGCAAGCGCCTCCTGCGTGAGCCCGGAGCAATGCTCGCGGGTCTCGCGGACTCCGGAGCCCGGCAGGATGTCGTGGAACTGGATGAACATCGCGTTTTCCCACGCGGAGCGGAACGACTCGGCGGGGTAGGGGACGCCGGCGACGCCCGAGGCGATCGCGGCCCAGAGTTCCGCCTCCACGAGGTTGGTCTGGCAGAGGTGATTGTCCCGCTTGATCGCGCTCTGGGCCGTGTAGCACCCGCGGAAGACGAAGTTGAGTTCGTCCTTCACGACCGGCAGCTTGTCGGCCTGGCCCTCGATGAGGGTGTAGTAGGCATCGGTCGTCGAGAGCACGACCTTGGGCCAGACGGGCCAGGTCCGCATGTCGGCGGCGGCGTCGAGGTGCTGCCGGGTGGGGCCGCCGCCGTGGTCGCCGACCCCGTAGACCCACATCATGTCCTTGAGGCCCGTCTCGGCGGAGAACCGAAGAAGCTGCTCGGCCATGTACGGAGCGATCTGGCAGTTGTAGCCGACCGGGTAGTCATCGTAGGCAAGCACGCGCGAGCCGTCCTTGCCCTCCCACCAGAACAGGCGCTTCTTGCAGCCCGCCCGGTGGAAGTAATAGCGCCGGACTCCGCCCCGGTTCAGAATGCCCGGAACGGTCCACGCGTGGCCGAATGTGTCGCACTCCCAGTCGATCTTCGCATCGTCGGGTTCGAGGCCGAGGTGCTCCTTCAGCCAGCGGCGCGTGTATAGCAGATGCCGTGCGAGCGTCTCGCCCGAGGCGAGGTTCTTGTCACCCTCGACCCACTGGCTCGCGGTGACCTCCCAGCGGCCCTCGGCGACGCGCGCTTTGATGCGCTCGAGGATCTCCGGGTGGTAGACGCGCATGGCCTCGTAGATGGAGACCTGGCTCTGCGAGTACCGGAACTCCGGGTACTCGTCCATGAGCTTGTCCACGGTGCGAAAGGTGTCATGGCACACACTGACCGTCTCCGGCCAGCCCCACATCCAGTTCATGTCGATGTGGCCGTGTCCGCAGCAGTGGATCGTATAGGCCTTCGCCGCCTCGCCGATCGGGGCGAGGATCGCCTCGGCCTCGGGGACGGCCGCGGCGGCGGCGATGGCGCCCTGCGAGTCCGCCACTCTTTCGAGCATGGCCGCGGCCTTCGCGATGAGAGCCATCCAGGCGTCGGTCTTCTCGGGCGTCGCCCGGGCGAGGCCCACCGCGAATTGCACTTCGTGACCGAAGCGATCGAGAGGCTTCGCCAGATCCGACTGCACCTTCCCGAGCTTCGCCGCCTTCTCATAGAGGTCGAACGTGGTTCCTGGCATCCAACACACCTTCCGCGTATCCATCCGCATTGTGGCGCCGGCGTCCCTGCCGGTGGTTGGGATGGGCAGGCACAGAGACCTGCCCCTGCTCCGTGGCGCCGGCGTCCCTGCCGGTGACTGCGTCGCCTACCCCTCGATCCCGAGCAGCGGGCTGAGGAACTCCACATCCTGCCGGACTCCGTCGAGCCGCGCGTCGAGGCTCTCGGAGGACGAGTACTCGCCATGCACCGAGATGGGCCCCGAGAAGCCGGCGCCCTGAAGGCTCCTGATCGCGGCCGGCCAGTCGACGAGCCCCTGCGACAGCAGACACCAGTCGGCCTCCCAGCCGCCGCCGTCCTTCGCGAGCCACCTTGGGTTCTTGGCGGCGACCACCTTGAGATGCTCGCCGCAGATGTCGAGGGCCATGGCGACAGGCTCGCCGCAGACCGCGAGGTGGCCCGGGTCGAGATAGGCCGCGACGAACTGCGGATCGAACCCTCGGATGAGGTCCATCAGGGCTGAGGCGTTCAGGCCGAAGCAGTTTCCCGAGTGGGTGTGCACCACGGTGCAGACGCCGAGTTCGCGCCCGAGCGCCTCGAATCTCTCCAGTGCGGTTCGGATCTCGTCCACGCGGCGCCAGTAGGAGCCGGGTTCGCTCCAGTGCCAGTAGCCCGGTTTGACGAACCGCACGCCCCGCTCCGCACACGCGCGGTAGACCGCGCGCACGGCGTCGGCGTCGGGGTCCACGGCGTCGGTGTCGAGGCTCACGAGCGGCACGGAGAGCCCCATGTCGGCCCAGACGCGCATGGCCTCAGGGAGCGTCTCCGCAACGTTGTCGGGGTTCACGGTCTGGCCTCTTCGAACGGCGAGATCCAGGCCCTGGCAGCGGACCGACGCCACGGTCTCGCCGATGCGCTGGACGCTCAGGCCCGTCAGGAACTTCGTGAAGTAGATGACCTCCAAGACGGTAGGCCTCCTTCGGCTCACTGGCGAGACCCGTCGGCCTCGCCTCTTGGGCAACAGGTTCCGAAAGCGAAGGGGAGAACCTGCCGCCTCTTGGAGGGCGGCCCCCGCGGGGCGGAGAAGTTCCCACCCAACGGACGGGTCAGCGCACCGGGCAAGGTGGCTGGGCGGACCGTGACAGTCAGGGGAATGGGTGGTGGGCGCCGGCGCCATGAGCAGGCCCGAGTGCGACCCCCTCCTCCCGCACGAGCGGCCGGAGGAGATTGACCGACCGACCGTTCGCGTCGCGGCGGCGCGCCCGAGGTTCACGGGCGGTCGGGGCGGCAGCATCTACGGGCCGACCGCAGGCTGGCCGTGGGCGATCTTCGCGGTCCTGCTGTACTTCCTCGTCACTCTCGCCTTGCCGGCGGCCGGCTCGCTCACTCTCGGCCCGACCGCCTTCTCCCCGGCCGCCCTTGTTGGCCTGTGGTTCGTCGGCACGGCGGCCGTCGGCGCGCTGCTGATCGCGGTGTTCTGGGCGATCAACGCGGCTTCCCTCCGCCTCCTGCACTCGCGCGTGAAAGAGCGCATCGCGGCGGCCTGCCGGAAGTCCTCGGAGGAGGACCTCTCCCGCTTCCGCTACGCGGGCGTGCGGTACGACGTGCGCCAACGGGCCTCCCTGGGCGGAGCGCTCCACGACATCGGGTTCGTCGAACTGAGGCCCGAGGAACTGGTGTTCGTCGGGCCGACGGTCTCGTGGGCCGTGCCGCGCGAGTGGGTGAAGAACCTCGCGCCGTGCCGCACCAAGGGGGACCTCGATGGCCCGCTCCCGCGCTTCGCGAAGGAACTCCCCGTCCCGGCCATCGTCTACCAACCGCCGTACGCGCCCGAGCCCTTCGTCGTCAGCATCGTGATCTGCGAGCGCCCCGGCCGGAAGCGGATCGCGGAGGACTCAGGGAAGCTC
>CAZCER010000390.1:0-5387 GCA_964497385.1 uncultured Armatimonadia bacterium
GCTCTCCGACGAGCACGGGGTTGTTCTTGGTGCGCCGGGAGAGGACTTGGATGGTGCGCTGGATCTCCTCGTCGCGCCCGACCACGGGGTCGAGCTTCCCTTGCCGCGCGTCTTCGGTGAGGTCGTGAGCGTAGCGCTTCAGAGCGTCGAGCTTCGATTCAGGATCCCGGTCGTCGACGCGCGCGGAGCCGCGGACCTCTTTGAGGGCGGCGTAAACGGCTTCGCGGTCGACGCCCCACGCCCGCAGCAGGTCCGCGGCGACGCACTGGACGTCGAGCATGGCTATGAGCAGGTGCTCGACGCTGACGAAGGCGTCCTGGAGGCGCTCGGCCTCCTCTTCCGCGGCGGAGTGGAGGCGCGACAGATTCGGGGAGATGTAGATCTGAGCCGCGTCGGTCCGCTCGGCGGCGACGGTGGGCAGCGCGGACAGCTCGCCCTCCAGCTTGCGGGTGAGGGTGCGCAGGCCGTCCTCGCCGGCGATGCGGAGCAGGACCCGCGCGGCCATGCCCTCGCGCTCTTCGATGAAGGCGAGGAGCAGGTGCTCGACGTCCAGGATGTTGTGGTGGTAGCGGGCGACGATGTCCTGCGCGTCGACGACGGCCTCACGCGCGTTCTCAGTAAGCTTCTCCATCCGCATGCTCCAGGTCACCTCCATTTCCCGCGTCGATCTCGAGTCCGGCCTGACGGAGTCTCCGTCGCAAGGCCGACATCTCGTCCTCGGCGTCCCTCTGGACGCGCAAGATCTCGTCGGCCATCTCCTCGCGCATGGACGAAATCCGCTCGAGCAGCTCCAGGATCACGCCGACCCCCGCCAGGTTCACGCCGAGGTCCTGCGTGAGACGCTGGATCTGCTTCAGTTTCGCGACGTCGTCCGCGCTGTAGAGGCGCATGTTGCTGCCCGTGCGTTTGGGCTCGACGAGGCCGAGGCGCTCATAGAGCCTGAGCGTCTGCGGGTGGCAGTCAACCAGCCTCGCGGCGACGCCGATCATGTAGACCGGCTCGTCGTCCGCGTGCGGGCCCCTGCCCTGTCCTTCGTCTCCCGCCATGCCTAGTCACGCCTCAGGGTGTGCTCTTCGAGCCCCGCTCGAACGTCATCCGTCAGTTCCCGGGCGAGTTCCTCAACGGTCTTCCTAGCTTGCTTCGAGAGCTTCTTGGGCACGGCCACGCGCACGGTCACAAGCTGATCGCCGCACCCGGGGCCCTTCAGTCTCGGCGGCCCGAGGCCCCGCATCCGAAAGACCTGTCCGCTCTGCGTGCCGGCGGGTATCTTCAGCGTCGCGCGTCCGTCTTTGGTCGGAACGGTGATCTCCGCTCCCAGCGCGGCCTCCGTGAAGCTCACCGGCGCCTCGCACGCTAGGTCATCGCCTTCGCGCCGGAAGAACGCATGCGGGCGCACGCGGATGACCAGCACCAGATCGCCCCGCGAGCCTCCGCCCGTGCCGGCGAGACCCTCGCCCCGCACGCGAACGCGTGAGCCGTCGCGCACACCGGCGGGCACTTTCACCTCGACGCGGCGAGAGCGATGGACCGCGCCGGATCCGCGGCATTCGGTGCAGCGGTCTCCCGGAACCTGACGCCGACCGCCACACGCCGGGCAGACGGCCATGCCGAACATCCCGCGCTGGCCCTGTTGCACCCCGGTTCCTCCGCACGCCTCACAGCGGCGGTAGTGGACGCCCATGCCGTCACAGGCGGGGCACGGCTCATCGAGTTCGACGCGAAGAGTCTCCGTACCCCCAAAGACTGAGGTGGCGAAGTCGATCTCGAGATCGCGCTCGAGGTTCGCGCCGTCGCGACGCCCGCCGCGCCCGTGGGGCGCGCGTTGCGACGCGCCGCCCAGCAGGGTCTCGAAGATGTCTCCGAGATCGGCGAACGGCCCGGTCCCCCGTCGGAACATGTCCGAGAAGTCCGGCTGCGGGCCGCCGCCGCCGTTGCCCTGGTAGGATGCGTACTCGGGACCGTAGTGATCGTAGGCCGCGCGCCGCTGAGGGTCGCTCAGCACGTGGTAGGCCTCGGAGAGGCTCTTGAACCGCTCCTCCGCGCCGGGGTCGTTCGGGTTCACATCCGGGTGGCACTCGCGCGCGAGCCGTCGATAGGCGCTCTTGATCGTCTTCTCATCCGCATCGCGCGTCACGCCCAGTAGATCGTAGAAGTCCTTCGTCGCCGGCATCTCCGAACACCCCCTTCCGCGGTGGTTTGGTTGTCGTCGTTCCCGCTACTCGTCCGCGGGCTCCGCCTCGACCACGATCTCGGTCTGCGCGTCCGCGGCCCCCGGCGCCGCGAGCGGAGCGCGAATCTCCAGCACGCCGTTCCGCAGCTTGGCTTTGATGTCTCCGGATCCGTGGAGGATCTCGCGCTGCAGCGAGATCGTCTTCTCGAAGCGTCCGCGCTGGCGTCCGCGCTGCTCGTAGAAGCATCCGGCTTCCGGCTCGGCTTCGGCGAGGATCCCGGTGATCGTGATCGTGGTCGCTCCGGCCGACGTCTGAACGTCCTCGGCGCGCACTCCGGGCAAATCGGCGAGCACGACCATTTCCGCGTTCGTGTGGTAGACGTCGGTCGCCGGAATCCACGACTGCCCGCCGACCATCTGCGAGAGCAGCCCCGACGCCGCCTCGGCGACGGAACCAAGCCAGCCCTTGACCTTGTCGCCGATCTCCGATGCGGGCGGACGCGCGGCGCCCTCCGCTCCGTCGCTCGGCGCACCCTCGGACTTCTCCTCGTGCTCAGGCACCTTGGACGCCTCCTGTCTTGCGGGGTCCGGCGGCCGCCGGACCGTCTCATCGAGCCGGGCTGGACAGGCTCCGCCCCTGAGGGGGCGAACCGCTACTCCGCGCGGAAGTCCGCGTCGATGACTTCGCCGTCATCTTCCTTGGGGGGCGCTGCGTCGCCGGCCGCCGGACCGCCGGCCTCGGCGTCGGCCGCGGCGCGCCCCTTGGCGTAGAGCATCTCGGCGAGGGAGTGCTGCGCCTGCTTGAGTTCCTCGCACGCGGCCTTGATCGCGGCGGCGTCGTCGGAGTTCTTGATCTCGTTCACGCGCTTCACGGCGTCGTCGATTCGGTTCTTGTCGGCGGACGGAACCGCGTCGCCGAGTTCCTTGAGGCTCTTCTCGACGTGGTAGACGAGCGAGTCGGCCTCGTTCTGGGCCTCAGCCAGGTCCTTGCGCTTGCGGTCGTCCGCGGCGTGCTTCTCCGCTTCGTCGACCATCCGTTCGATCTCATCACTCTCGAGGTTGCTCGAGCCGGTGATCGTGATCGACTGCTCGCGGCTCGTCCCGAGGTCCTTCGCGCTGACCTCGAGGATGCCGTTGGCGTTGATGTTGAAGGTGACCTCCACCTGGGGAATCCCCCGCGGCGCGGGCGGGATTCCCGACAGGGAGAAGGTCCCGAGAGAGCGGTTGTGGGCCGCGATTTCGCGCTCGCCCTGGAAGACCTTGACCTCGACGCTCGGCTGGTTGTCGGAGGCGGTGGTGAAGATCTGGCTGCGGCGCGTCGGGATCGTGGTGTTCTTGTCGATGAGGCGGGTGAAGACCCCGCCGAGGGTCTCGATCCCGAGCGAGAGCGGCGTGACATCCAGCAGAACGACGTCCTTCATGTCGCCCGCGAGCACCGCGCCCTGGATCGCCGCGCCGAGAGCGACGACCTCGTCGGGGTTGACGCTGCGACAGGGCTCGCGCCCCGTCTCCTTCTCGACGATGGCTTGGATCGAGGGGATGCGCGTGGAGCCGCCGACGAGGATGACCTCGTCGAGGTCCGAGGTGCTGATGCCCGAGTCTTTCACGGCCTGACGGAACGGGCCGAGGGTCGCCTGGAACTGGTCGTCCACGAGTTCCTCGAACTTGGCCCTGGTGAGGGTCGTCTCGAGGTGCTTCGGGCCATCCTGGTCGGCCGAGACGAACGGGAGCGAGATGTGCGAGGACGTGGTCGTCGAGAGTTCGCACTTCGCCTTCTCGGCGGCCTCCTTCAGGCGCTGCATGGCCTGCTTGTCCTTGCGGAGATCGATGCCGGTCTCTTTGCGGAACTCCTCCGCGAGCCACTCGATGACGCGGTCGTCGAAGTCGTCCCCGCCGAGCCGGGTGTTGCCCGCGGTGGCGTTCACTTCGAAGACGCCGTCGCCCACATCGAGGAGCGAAACGTCAAAGGTGCCGCCGCCCAGATCGTAGACAAGGATGCGCTTGGAAGCCTGGTCGGCGAAGCCGTACGCAAGCGCGGCGGCCGTCGGCTCGTTGATGATCCGCAGCACCTCGAGCCCGGCGATCTCCCCGGCGTTCTTCGTGGCGGTCCGCTGGGCGTCGTCGAAGTACGCGGGCACGGTGATGACGGCCTGCTTGACCTCCTCACCCAGATACGCCTCGGCGTCCCGCTTGAGCTTCTGCAGGATCATCGCCGAGATCTCCTCGGGCGTGTAGTCCTTGCCGTCGATCGTCCGCGTCGTCTTGCGGCCCATCTCGCGCTTGATGGAAAGGACGGTCCGCTCGGGGTTCATGACCGCCTGACGCTTCGCGGGGAGCCCGACGAGTCGCTCGCCGGTCTTGGAGATCGCGACGACGGACGGCGTGGTGCGTCCGCCCTCCGCGTTCGGGATGACGGTCGGTTCGCCGCCCTCGACGACAGCCATGACGGAGTTGGTCGTCCCAAGGTCGATACCGAGAACTTTGGCCATACGTGCACTCACCATCCCTGTGGCCACGGAACCCTAGGCCGGGCCGCTTCGGCGCCGCCGGGGCGAAAGCTCACGCGCAGCTCCGCCTGGGCGGCGAAGCCGGTGGATTCCGCAGGACTTGCGCCGCTCGACTCCACCAGCTCCTACTGGAGTGTGAGTATAGAGGGTGAGTGCATTGTTGTCAAGATTCCTTTATTCGTTTGATCCAGATAGCTTGAGGGGCTCGGGAAAACCCGAGCCCCTCCTAGAATGACTGCACTTGGTCTTGCCGCACTGCAGGCTGTAAGCCGGGATTGGGTCGTCGGGATGGCTAGGCCGTCGGCGCGTCCTTGCCTTCCTCGGCCGGCTTCTCCTCCGCGGGCTTCTCGTCCGCAGGCTTGGCGGCCTCCTCGGCGGGCGCGGCCGCGCTTTCCGCGGCTGCCGCAGGGGCGCTCTCCGCGGCGGCCGGCTCCGCGGCGCCGCTCTCGGCGCTCTCCGCGGCCCCGGACTCGGGCGTTGCGCTTTCGGCGCTCTCCGCAGCGGCGCTCTCGCCGGACTCCGGCGCGACCTCGGCGCCCTCAATGCCGCCCGCGAGGTCGCGGAGCATTGAGCGTCCCTCTTCCTGAACGGCGGCTTCGTCCGAACTCATCTTGGCGATGATGTCACGGACGATCGGGTCGTTCGGGATCGGGACGGTCGGGTCGATGCGCTTCTGGATGCTGTAGTAGCTGGCTACGCGCTCGAGGACC
>CAZCER010000391.1:0-5383 GCA_964497385.1 uncultured Armatimonadia bacterium
CCTCGCAACGGCTGGACGGTGTCTCTCGAGTACGGGGCCGGTTTGGGGCCCACCGAAGCCCTGAGCCCCGTCGAAGGGCCCAATGCGACCCCTCCGTGCACCATTTGGCGAAAGCTCATTAGCGTCGAACGCGGGAGCCGGCCACGGTGTGAAGCAGGCCCTTGCCGTCCAGTGGACCGAGCACCGCGCCGACGACGCGCAGCGCGTCCTCGCGCTCGAGCCGGACAGGATCTCCCGACGTAAGCGCCAGCACCTGGTGACCGCGCTCCGGGAGGTCCGGCGCGGCCCCGCGGGCTTGCCGCTCCTCGACGGCGCGGCGGAGAAGTTCCGCGGCCGCCACGGCCAGGGGTGCGTAGTCCTTGCCCTCGAACTCGTCGCACGTCGCGTACCAACTCGAGGCGCAGACAAGCCCCGCAACGGCCTGAAGTTCGCGGCTCGTCACGGCGTGGAGCGAATCCCCGCACTGGTTGCGCGCGGCGTCCCAGGCGTCGGACGCGAGGTCCGGATGCGCGTGGGCCCGGCAAGTGACGGCGATGCGCCACGCGGCGACCGGAGTCCGGCCGGCCGCGTCGAACCGCAGGCTCGTGACGCTCGCCATCTGCGCGCTCTGGGCGCGCGGGTCGGGGTGCGCCACCGCGAGACGCTTCTCGCGCATGAGCGCATCGGCGAGTTGCTCGGCCACGGGGAGTGGGGGCGGGAGGAACGCGTCGGCGCCGTTTCCTGTCGAGAGTTCGAGAAGCCCCCGCTCGATGCGCTCCACGGCGCCGTTCTCGGACCAGCGACGCGCTTCGGCGAGCGCCTCTTCGGCGCGGGTCTTGCCCTCCGCCAGCTTGTCTTCGGACACCAGGAGAGCCGCGTGCAGCGCGGTCGCTTCGAAGAACCCCTTGGTCTCGCACGGCCAGGCCAAGCGCCGCCGCGCGGCGTCCGCGTCCCCCCGGGCGAGATGCGCTAGAGCGCATTGGTAGTCCGATTCGGGCGTGAGCGGGTCCAGATCGGCCTCCAGCTCGAACTCCACCAGCGCGGCGTCGGCCTTACCCGCCTCGCGCAGAGCGATTCCCAGGAGGAGCGACTCGTCCGGATGCGCCGCGGTCGGGGGGCGGCTCTCCGGGGGCGTCGGCGCGTGGCCGTCGGCGATCAGGCGCGCAAGCCGCGTGACGTAGACGGGGTCCCAGTCGGAGCGCCGCGCAAGGGTGGGAAGCGCGTCCATGGCGGCCCGCACGTTTCCGAGGCGGACCTCGGACTCAGCGAGCCAGTACTGGGCCGTCCAGAGGTCCTCCCCGCGTTCGGTCGCGGCTTGGAAGGCTTCGCGCGCGGCCTCGAGGTGCGCGCGATCGCCGGTCTCGTCCGCGAGGTCGAGCAGAGCCTCGCCGAGCGCCTGGTGGGTGAAGCCGGCCGATTCGCGCGCATGGGTCGCGGAGCGCGCGGTCTTCACGGCCTCCTCGTACAGCTCAAGATTGCGGAGCGCCTCGGCCTTCAGCACCAGGAGTTCGGCGTCGCCGCCGGACGAGGCGAGCATCGTCTCGATTAGCCTGAGCGCTTCCTCGTCGTCACCGTCTTCGCCTCGGTCGAGGAGGTAGCGGATGTCATGTTCCTTGCACTGGGTCCCTACCAACGCGATCGCGCCGGGCGCCACGCGCCGGGCGCGACTATCATCCGCGTTTGGTGGGGCGTCGTCTAGTTCGGTGACCACCTGGGATTGCCGTCGAAGCCGGTCGTGTTCGTGAGGTTCGCGGCCGTCCCCGTGCCGTCGGAGCGCGTCACGTAGATCTCCGCCGCGTCGCCCTGCCCTCCTACGAAGAGAATCCGTTCGCCATCGGGGCCCCAGTCGGGATCGCCGTCCTGCCGGGTCGCGTTCGCGGTGAGTTGGCTGACGAAGCCGTCACTGAAGCGGTGCAGAAACAGGTGGTAGAGCGCGTCACCCGCCCGATTACTCGAGAAGACGAGCGCGGCGCCGTCCGGAGCGAAAGAGGGCGAGCCGTCGTCGGCGACGTTCTGGGTTAGGTTCGCCTCATCGCCCGTGGCAAGGACAAGGGTGAACACCTCATAGTTGCCGGCCCCCGGATTGTGCCGGTTGCTGCGGAAGGCGAGGCGCGTCCCGTCCGGTGACCAGTCGTAGATGAGGTCATCGCCGGGCGTGCCGATGCCCTCGTCGGTCAGGTTCACGGGCACGCTCTCGCCGGAGCGAAGGAGCCAGATGTCGGAGTCGCCGTCGCGGTCGCTCAGGAAGGCAAGGTCGTCGTTCACGGGGGAGAAGGCCGGGTACTTGTCGTCGCTCGCGGCGTTCGCGATGAGAGGCTGGACGCCGGAGCCGTCACGGTTCATGACGTACACGTCATGCTGGCCGTCCGAGTCGGGGTCGCTCGCGAAGGCGATGCGCTGGCCGTCGCGCGAGAACCACGGAGCCCGGTCGTCATAGCCGTTGTCGGTGAGCTGGCGGACGTTCGACCCGTCCTCGTCCATGAGGTAGATCTCGTTGTCGCGCGTTCCGTCACCTGTGTTCCGGTCGCTGTAGAAAGCGATCTCGTAGGTGGTTGGTTGCTGGTTCGCCACGGTGACGTCCGCGGAGTCGGACGCCGTGCCCACGACCGCGTAGACCTTGCCCGTTCCCGGCGCGGCGCCGGCGGTCAGCAAGCCGGAGTTCGAGATGGCGGCCACCGAGCCGGTCGTCGTCCAGGTCGGCGCAAGCTGCATGGCCTGCCCGGAGGTGTCCGTGACGTCGGCGAAGAGCTGTTTCTGAGCGCCGGGCGCGAGCGTGAACTCCGTGTCGCCGTCGGCGTCGCGGATCGCGACGTCGCCGATGGCGGCGAGCAGCGCGTCGGGGACGATGGTCGGTCGGATCGTGACGGTGGCCCCGTCGGTGAGGTCAAGGGCGTACTCGTGCTCTTCCGTGGCGCCCGATCCCGTGGGGGGACGGACGCGCAGGTAGCGCGCGCCGACCGCCACGCCGGTTAGGACGAAGTTCCCGCTCGCGTCCGTGTAGGTGGCCTGCTCCGCCGTCTGCCTCGTGGACGCGCCCATGCCGCGGGCCCCGATCGGCACGTAGACATAGGCGTTCCCAACCGGCTGGCTCGGGTCCGTGGCGTCCACAACGGTTCCGGTCACCGTGCCCGTCCCGCCCGCGACGCCCCCGCCTCCCCCGCAGCCCGCGCCGCTCAGGGCGGCCACGGTCAAGATGGATAGGAGGAGTCCGGAGAGCCCCAGGGCAACGACGCCCTCGCCTGCGTTCCTGCCGCATCGCATCAGCTACACCTCCGCAACCGGCCCAAGGCCGGTCTGAGCCCGCACAGAGCCTCAAGGCCCCGTTCCGTCCCCCATCCCGTTCGCCGCCCGCTCGCGGTCACCTATCCGACGACGTCTTCCGGGGCGACGAACAGCCCGCCGAGGCCGGACAGGTCGATCCGTTCGACGCGCACCGAGTCCCACACGGTTCGGCCGTCCGACCACTGGTAGAGAAACACGCGCAGAGGGCGTTGGCGATCCGGCAAGCCAGGCGCGAGGCACACGAAGCGGTCGTTCACGTAGACGCGCACCCGCCGCAAGCCATCCTCGCGGGGCGGTCCCGCCACCAACTTGAGATCCGCGGGCGGAGCCTGCTCCCAGAGCGCTCGCGACCACGCCCCGAGCCACGCGCGCGCGCGCCCCGCCTCCAGAGCCGCCTCGCACGCGTCCGTGTAGTCGCCCGGCCCGCCGCCGAGCAGGCAGAGCAGGGCGTTCAGCCCCTCGAAGTCCGTCACGCGGGCGGTCACGACGAGGGCCTCGTCCGCGGCCTGCGGGATCGGCTCGGTCATCACCCCGAACCGGCTGTCGCGCGCTCCTTGTATGATCAGAGCCCCGTCCGCGATCTCGACCGCGCCCTCAGTCCCCTCGGCCGAGCACGGAGTCCAGATGGTGCGGTCGAGCGCGTCAAAGGAGTCCTCGAAAACGATCGCGCGCCGCACCGAAGCCCGTTCGAGGCGCACCCAATCCCACCGCCGGACGCCCTCGCCCCAACCGTAGAGGAAGACCCGGGGCCTAGCGCCTTTGAGCCAGGCGAGGTCATGCGCTCGCTGCACGAGCGCGCCGTTGACGAACAGCTCCACGGTCCGACCCGAAGGCGTCTCCGGGCCGATGGCGATCTTCAGCGTCGCGGGCGCCGCAGCAGCTTCACCCGTCCACTCACTCCCCGGGCCCCAAACCTGGACGCGGCCGCGCTCGACCCCCAACTCGAGGAACTCCTCGAATTGGCCGACCCGGCCCTCGGTCGTGAGGTGCATCAGCGCGTTCAGACCCTCGAACGAGCCGAGGCGCGCCTCGATGACGAGCGCCTCCTCCGACCCGAGATCCAGCGGAGTCGACAAGAGCCCGTAGCGGGAGTCCGCGCGGCTATGGACAGTCGCCAGCCCGTCGGCCATCGTCAGGTTGCCGGTCGGGCCCTCGATGGAGGCGGCCTCCCAGCGCGCGGGGTCGAGCGCGCCTCCTTCGAATGCCTCCCAGGGGGCGCCGGGTGCGGGCGCTCCAGCCTGAAGATCACGCAGCACGGTCCGTCCCGGGCCGACCGCGACGGCGGGACCGAACGAATCCGCGAGCCCCTCGCCGGAGACAGCGAGCCGGTACGCGCCGGGAGGGACCTCGAGCGCGAAACGTCCGTCCGCGTCCGCCTCCGTCCGCGCTACCCGTGAGCCATCGGGCGAAAGAGCGGTGACCCGCGCGCCCGCACCCGCCGCCAGACTCCCGCGAATGTGCGCGGGGGCGGCCTGGTCCAGGGCCGTGCATGAGAACTCGAGCACCGTCGCGCTCGCCGGGGCTAGGGGATAGCGCACTTCAGAGCCGCCCTCGGGGGCGGGGAGATCGACAATCGCGACCCCCTCAGGCTCGTCAAACGCGGTGGCGGCTCCAGGCGTCTTGGCCCGGATGCCCCACGCGCCGACGCCCTGGAGGTCTGCGACGCCTCCGAACGCGAGAGTCGCTTCCACGGGCCTCTCGGAGCGGTTGAGAAGCGACACGAACAGCCTGTCCCCCGAGCGGCTCGCGACCGCATCGACGGCGGTCACGGCCGCTCCGCGATCGACGGTCTCGAAGGTCGGGCCCACACACTCCGTGCGGAGGACCTCGTCGCCGGTGTGGTGAGCGAGGAGCGCGATCGCGAGGCACTCCGAGTCGGGGAACGCGGTGGCCTCGTTGTTCCGGAAGCGCACCACGGAGTCGGAGGAGTTCGTCATCGCGACCCAGTCGGCGCGCTTGAGGCACTCGTGCAGAAGGCCCGCGGCGGCCACGGCGCGGTCGGCGCCTCCCCAGTGCGCCCAGGAGTACGACCACTCGTTCAGTGCGAGCCGGGTCGTCTCCGGTGTCGCGCCGGCGTCTCGAAGGGCCTGGATGTGCGAGTCGAGCCAAGGCCCGATGTAGC
>CAZCER010000392.1:0-5380 GCA_964497385.1 uncultured Armatimonadia bacterium
TCCAGAAGTGCGGCACCCGCGCGGCCGTTACGCAAGAGCGCCTCAAAGGCCTGCGCGCGCAGCGCGACAAGCTCGAGGGCGAGCGAAACCAGACGGCGCTCAACCAGGCTGAACTCGATCGCAAGATCGCGGCGGCGGCCGAGGAACTCGAGGCCTTTGCCGGTCCCGACGCGCCCGACCCCGAGTTCGTGGAGGAGACGCTCGCGCAGCTTGCCCGGAAGCGGGACGAGGCGCGGCGGCTTCTCGCCGACGTGCAGATCAAGGTGGGGGAACTCAGCGAGCACGCGAAGTCGGCGGAGGCCGACCTGGCCGCGCTGCCCGCGGAGCGTGAGCGCTCGGAGCGCCGCCTCGAGGAGATCCGCTCAGCCGTGAAGGAACTGAAGGCGACGGCCCAAGCGGAGCTGGAGCGCGTCGCCGTCTCGGAGAAGGCGCTTCAGGAGTCCAGGGCCGAGGGTCAGCAGGTGCTCGAGGAACTCAAGGGGCTTTCCGACCAGCGCCTCGAGGCCGTGAACAACATGGAAGAGGCTGACCGGCTTGCCAAAGACGCCCGGGCGCAGCTTCCCGACCTCCGCGCGGCGCTGAGCGCCCATGAGGTCAAGCGCGCCCGCGCCGAGGAACTCCGGGCGACCGTCCAGGCCCGGCTCTCGGAGGAGTTCGAGATCACCCTCAGCGAGGCCGAGCGCGCGGCCGTGAAGATCGACAACCTCTCCGAAGCGCAAGGCCGACTGCGCTCCTTGCGGGCGCGCCTCACCCAGATGGGAGAGGTCAACACCGGCGCCGAGGCCGAACACCAACGCCTCGCGGAGCGCGAGCGCTTCCTTGCCGAGC
This sequence comes from uncultured Armatimonadia bacterium, assembly GCA_964497385.1. Classification (GTDB taxonomy): domain Bacteria; phylum Armatimonadota; class Zipacnadia; order UBA1398; family UBA1398; genus CAZCER01. The sequence goes on from CAZCER010000392.1 coordinate 829, forward strand.
AGAAGGCCGACCTGGAGACGGCGCGCGACAACCTCCGGGAGATCATCGCCGAGATCGACAACGCCACCAAGGTCCAGTTTCTATCGGCCTTCAACACCATCGCGGAGCAGTTCCAGAAGGTCTTCCGCTTCTTCTTCGCCGGCGGACAAACGCAGCTCGTGCTCACCGACCCCGACAACTTGTTGGAGACGGGCGTCGAGGTGAGGGTCAAGCCCCCGGGCCGGGCTCGACAGAACCTGCTGTCGCTCTCCGGCGGGGAGCGGGCGATCACCGCGATCAGCTTGCTTTTCGCGATGCTCCGCGTGCGGCCGTCGCCGTTCTGCGTGCTCGACGAGATCGACGCCCCGCTCGATGAGGCCAATACGGAGCGCTTCGCGGAACTCCTGAGGCTCTTCACCGATCAGACTCAGTTTCTGGTCATCACCCACGCTCCCGGCACGATGCAGGGAGGCGATCGCCTGTACGGGGTAACAATGCAAGAGAGGGGCGTCTCCTGCTGCCTCTCGATCGCCCTCGAGGACGCCGAGGACGTGATCGAGGGTCGCCGCACCAAGGGGCGCGACGCGCGCGACGTCCTCTACGCCGGACGCGGCGGCGAGGACCTGGACGCGGAGGTCACCCCCGACGAGGCACGAACACCGGAGTATCAGGAGGAACAGGCGTAACGGATAGGAGCCTCTGATGCCGGGCCCGTCAGACAGCACGGCCGAGACGATCATTGCTTCCGCAACGGATCTACGCACCTTCCCGACCGTGGTCGCGCGCCTCATGGAGGTCACCCAGGGCGAATCGCCCCCCGTGACCGACATCGTGCGCGTGCTCGCCACCGATCAGGCGCTCACCGGGCGCGTCATCCGAGTCGCCAACTCGGCGTTGCTTGGCGGTCGCGCGGCCATCACCACGCTGGAACAGGCCGTCATGCGCCTCGGAGCCCGCGGCATCCGCCGGAACGCCCTGATGGTGGCGATCTACGACCTCTTCGACGGCGACATCCGCTCCTCGGGCGATCTGCGGTCGCGGATTTGGCTCCACAACACCTCTACGGCCTGCATGGTCCAGCTTCTCGCGGAGCACTTCCGCTCTCCCCACGTCGACGAGGCCGTGGTCGCCGCCCTCCTCCACGACGTCGGCAGGACCGTGATGCACCGCTACGACCCCGCCGGCTACGCGGAGGCCGTTCGGCACCATCGGCGGACCGGCGCGCCCGAACTCGAGTGCGAGCGGGTCGTGTTCGGGACGGACCACCTGGAGGTGGGCCTCAAACTCGCCTCGTACTGGAACCTGCCCGAGGTCTTCACGTCCGTGATCGCCGGCCATCACTCCAGCGTCCCGGAACCCACCGACGGGCGCCCATGGAGCACCGCCGCCAATCTGACGCGGCTCGCGTGCTATCTGGTCTCCTTCGCCGGCTTGGAGGCCGTGCCCGGTCTCCCCGCCGACCCGATCGACATCGGCGCATGGACCGCGGCGGGAGTGCAGGTCTCCGAGGCCGCGGCCGTGATCGACGACCTCGAGCGCACGCTGAACCGGATGCTCTCGTACTTCGACCTCGCTCCCCTCCCGCTCGCAAGCCAATCGTCGCTGATCGTCCCCACCGGCGCCGAACTCAAGTGGGAGGAGGCCGCGAAGGGCTTGCGAACGCATGTCGACCGACGGATGGACGACCTGGCGAGCTTCACCCGCGCCGTCACGGCCCTCCCCCGTTCCGACGACTACGACGCCGTCCTGGAGGCCATCGCCCGCACGGCCCTCGCGCCGCTCAGCTTCGCGCGAACGGCCGTCTACGTGGTCGCGGCCGAAGCGGGGCTTCTCGCGCCCTACCAGGTGATCAGTCCAACCGGCCCCGACGCGTCGGCGCTCCCCGCCGTCCCGCTGAGCGCCGCCGAGGACCCGTTGGCGAGCATCGCCGGCGGCCAACCCGGCAGGATTCTGCAACAGGCCGCGGGCGAGCGCTCCTCCGTGTCTCAGATTCTGGACGCCATGCGCAGCCAGGCGATCATCGCCGTGCCCGTGCGCGGGTCCGAAGTGACCCACGGCGTTCTGCTCGTCGACGAACCCGACTCCGAACTGGGCCCGAGCAGCATCGACCTGAACGTGCTCACCGCGATCGCCGCCCAGATGGGCTCGGTCCTGGACCAGGCGCTCCTCGCGCGCGACTTCGAGCGAGAGGCGGAGGTGCTGCAGAGCATGATGATCCATGACCGCGAGACCGGGCTGTACAACCGACGTTTCCTCGCCGAGCGCCTCGACGGCGAGACCGCGCGGAGCCGCCGAACGGGACGTCCCTTCGCCGTCCTGGTCGTGCGCCTCACCGACTACGAGGCGATCGCCCAAGCCGGCGACGACGCCCGCTGCGACGCCCTGAACCGGGTGGTCGAGGTTGTGCGCCGCACGGTGCGCGCCTCCGACGTTGTGGCTCGCACCGCCGCCGACGCCTTCGCCGTCTTGCTCTTGGAGGCGGGGCGGGAGGAGTCCGCCACCCCGATTCGATCGGTGCTGGAGGCTCTGCGCGAGGTGGATGTGCGGGACCTCGCGCCCGCCGTTTCCGCCGCGCTGCGCATCCAGTGGGGCGCGGCGTACTTCCCCGACGACGGATCGGACTCCGAGAGCCTTCTGCGAGCCGCCGAGACGTCGCTCCACGACGGTGAGATGTTGCCCGATGGGCTCTAGCGCCAAAGCGCGTCCGAGCGCCGCGACCCCGGCGACGGGCGACCGGGAGCTTCGTCAGTTGCGGACGGACTGCGCCGAAGGTCGCCCCCCGAGCCTCATCGTGGTCATGGGCGATGACGGCTACCGGCGATCCGAGATCGCGCGCCGCCTCCCCTCCTGGATCGTTCCGGAGGAAGAGCGCGACCTCTCGGTCACGCATCTCTCCGGCCGCGACGCCGCGCCTCGCGACATCCTGGCTTCGATCGACACGGAGAGCCTCCCGTTCTTCCAGACCAGTCGTCGCGTCGTGCTCGTCCGCGATTGCCAGCTCCTCACCGGGAAGACCGATCCCGACGCCGAGCCGTTCCTCCGCCGCATCCAGGAGGGCTTGCCGGCGGACCTGACGCTCATTGTCGAAGCTCCGGCCGTCGACAAGCGCAACAAGGTCTGCACGACGCTTCTGTCCGAGGCGAGGGTGCTCAACTTCGAGCAATCCACCAAGGAGTCGGACATCGCCGAGTTCGTCACCCAGCGCATGAAGGGCGTCGGGATCGCCGCTGACCGAGGCGTCGTCAGCGCTATGGTGGCGATGGCGCCGGCCGACATGGGAGTGTTGGCCGGGGAGGTGCGCAAGCTCGCCGCTTACTTGGGCGATCGGCGCGAGGTCACGCTCGAGGACGTCGAGGCGGTCGTCACTCGTTCGCGCGAAACGATCGTCTTCGAACTCACCGACGCGCTGGGGCGGAAGGACGCCGAGGCCGGGATGGCGCGCCTCCGCGAACTCCTGCATCAAGGGCACAGCGCCATCGGCATCGTGATGCTGATCGCAAGCCGGCTCCGTCTGCTTCTCGTCGCGCGCTGGCTTCTCGACGCGCGGCTCATCCCAGCCGGGCTCGCGCGGGCCGAGCGCTGCGACTTCCGCTTCAAACAGCAGTGGAGCGAGGTGGCCCCGACCATCAAGGACCAGATGCCCGAGGACCGCGCCGCCAACCTGGCTCTGCAGCATCCGTTCGTGGTCTTCAAAACCCTCGCCGAGGCGCGACGATTCACGACCGACGAACTGAGCCAGGGCCTGCGGCTCGCGGCCGAGGCGGACTTGCTGCTCAAATCCACAACGGGGGCCTCGGACGAGGATCTCCTCGCCGACTTGGTCCTGAGTCTCTGCAGCCGTGAGAGCCTGCTGGCGCCGGCCTTGTGAGACAGCCCGATGCGTGAGGGGACGCACATGCCACGCCGACAACACGCCGCGCATCTCCGGCCTGCGCCTGTGCTGGTCCTCCTGGTCGCCGTGTGCCTCGCCGCGCAGGCGTCGGCGCGAATCCTCGACGGCTCCCGGATCGCGTGCCATGAACTCGAGAACGGCGTCCGCGTCATCCTGAAGCCGGAGCGGGACGCCCCCGTCGTCTCCATCTGCTGCGTCGTGCGCGGCGGGTCGTCCGTCGAAGCGCCCGGCGAGCACGGCCTCGCCCACGTGCTTGAGCACATGGTCTTCCAGCGCCCCGAGGCCGACACCCCCGTCGGACTGCTCCCGCTTACGGTCGAACAAAACGGCGGCGAGATCCTCGCGCAGACCGATCGCGACGCCACCACCTACACCGTAACCGTGGCCCGCGAGGGCTTCGAGGAGTGCATGGGAGCGCTCGCGCAGGCTCTCGCCGAACCCGTCATCGAGCCCGGACGTCTTACCGCTGAGTTGGCCATCATGCAGAAGGAACTCGACGAGGTCTACGCGCGCCCCATGACGGCCGTGCGCGACGCGGCCTACTTCGCGCTGTACGCCGGAGGACCCTACGGGCGCTCACCCGGCGGAGGCCCCGGCCGGATCGCGCCGTTCTTGCCGCACGATGTCCTTGCTTTCCATGACGAGCACTACCGCGGCGCGAACCTGGCGCTGGTCATCGTG
>CAZCER010000393.1:0-5374 GCA_964497385.1 uncultured Armatimonadia bacterium
GAGAATGCAGGGCTGCATTCGCGAAAGGCTTGATTAGCACTGAGGCTTTCAGGATAAATAGGGTGCATCGGAGGGATGGCCGAGCGGTTGAAGGCGGCGGTCTTGAAAACCGTTGGGCGCGAAAGCGTCTCGGGGGTTCGAATCCCCCTCCCTCCGCCATCTGAGACGCCGGTCAGCCTACGGCGGTCCGCCCGGACATCCGCGCGGGCCGCTCGCGGCATTTCTGGAGGAGGAGCGTGATCCGGGTGGCCGACGACGGAATCATCCTCACGCAAGAGGGCTACAACCGAGTAAAAGCTGAGTTGCACAACCTCACGTCGGTGGGGCGTCCCGAGGTCCGGCAACGCCTCAGTGAGGCCAAGCAGTCGGCTGAGGACTTCGATACGTCCGAGTACGAGAACGCGAAGATGGACCAAGCGATCCTCGAGAGCCGCATCGCCGAACTCGAGGACATCGTGCGCCGCTCGACCATCCTCGATCCCAACGACATTTCGGACAAAGAGGTCGGGCTCGGGTCCATCGTCCGTCTCAAGGACCTCCAGACCGACGAGGCCTGGGAGTTCCGCCTCGTCGGTTCCTACGAGGCCGACCCCGCCGAGGATCGCATCTCGGTGGAGTCTCCCGTTGGACAGGCCGTTCTCGGCCACAAAGTGCGGCAGGACGTCGAGGTCCACACGCCGGCCGGGGTCACGCAGTATCGGATCCTGCGCATCGCCAAATAGCGCCCCGTCCGCACCTGGGCGGCGTGAACCACGGAGCCCGTCCTTTCCGCGCCCCGTGGAAGGGACGGGCTGTTTCTCAGACGCGCCCAGTGAAGGAAGAGAACCGTGACCGAGCGCGAGGCTCGACTCGAACGTCTACAGGCTCTGCGTGACGAGGGCGCCGACCCGTTCGCCGAGACCCGGTTTGACCGCACCCACAAGCTCGCCGAACTCGCCGATCGGTTCGACGAGCTGGAGGGCGCGGCCGTCCGCGTCGCCGGCCGCGTCATGGCGCGACGCGGCCACGGCAAGGCGACCTTCATGGATCTCGCCGACGCCTCCGGCCGCTTCCAGATCTTCGCCTCCTTGGACTCGCTCGGCGAGGCCGCCTACGCCGCGCTCGACCGGATCGACACGGCCGATTTCGTCGGCGTCTCGGGCGATCTCTTCCGCACTCGCCGCGGCGAGATGTCCGTGCGCGCCGACTCGATTCGGCTCCTCTCCAAGGCGCTTCGACCGCTGCCCGAGAAGTGGCACGGCCTCACGGACGTCGAGACGCGCTTCCGCCGCCGCTACCTGGACCTCGTGATGAACCCGGAGGTCCGCGACCTCTTCGCGCGCCGCAGCCGCATGATCGAAGCGATCCGAACGCTCCTCGTCGGACGCGACTTCATCGAGGTCGAGACCCCGATGATGCAGGCCATCCCCGGCGGCGCCACGGCCCAACCCTTCGCCACCCACCTGAACGCCCTGAAGATGGACCTCTTCCTCCGCGTCGCGCCGGAACTCTACCTGAAGCGCCTGATCGTGGGCGGCTTTGAGCGCGTCTTCGAGATCAACCGCAACTTCCGCAACGAAGGCATGGACCGCAACCACAACCCCGAGTTCACCATGCTCGAGGCCTACCAGGCCTACACCGACTACCACGGCGTCATGGAACTCGTCGAGGCCATTGTCGCGGCCGCCGCTGAGGCCGTGTGCGGCGCCCTGCGGATCACCCACAACGGCCGCGCCGTCGACCTCACCCCGCCCTGGCGCCGCCTCAGCATGATCGACGCCCTCAAGGAGTACGCCGGTCTCGACTGGGCCGACCTCACCGATGACGCCGCGGCCGCGCGGATCGCCGCCGATCGCGGTCTGAAGCTCGACCGCAAGCCCACCGTAGCGACCGTGGTAAAGAAGCTCGTCGACGAACTGGTCGAGCCGAATCTGATCGACCCGACCCACTTGGTCGACCACCCCGTCGTCATGTCGCCGCTCTCGAAGCGGGACCCGGAGCGCCCCGAGATCACCCAGCGCTTCGAGTCCTTCGTCTCCGGCGTCGAACTCGCGAACGCCTTCAGCGAACTCAACGACCCGATCGACCAGCGCGGCCGCTTCGAACAGCAGGTCGCCGAGAAGGCCGCCGGGGACGAGGAGGCCCATCCCATGGACGAGGACTTCCTCGAGGCCCTCGAACACGGCATGCCCCCCACCGGGGGCCTCGGCATCGGCGTCGACCGGCTCTTTATGCTGCTCACCGACACCCACACCATTCGCGAGGTCATTCTCTTCCCACTCATGAAACCCGCGGATTAGCCGGCGCCGCGCGCGTCACGGCGTTCCGAAAGCGAGGTCAACCATGAAGTGTCCCGTCTGCGATGAGACTATGCGCGAGATCGACCGTCACGGGGTCACGATCGACATCTGCCCCGGTTGCAAGGGCGTCTGGCTCGACCGCGGCGAACTCGAGAAGATCCTTGAAATGGGCCGCCGCGAAGCCGAGGCGCCCGCCCCGCCGCCGCCCAGCGACCCGGGGCCCCGCTCCGATCGCGAGGACCGCGGGGAAAGCCGCCGACGCCCGGAACGGCGCGAATCGTTCCTCGAGAACATCTTCGACATGTTCGGCGGAGACTAGCGGCGCGAAGGCCCGCGCCTTGACACCCGATCGTCTCCGTGGCTAAATGCTAGTTCCCGGTGCGCCCGTAGCTCAGTGGATAGAGCGCCGGTCTCCGGAACCGTAGGTCGCCCGTTCAAATCGGGCCGGGCGCGCCATCTTGGCTTATCTCGGTAGCGGCGCGGTCCCGTAGCTCAGCCGGATAGAGCAGGAACCTCCTAAGTTCAAGGTCGCCCGTTCGAATCGGGCCGGGACCGCCATTCTCTCCGGGAGGTCTCTTGTGTCGTCCCCCACGCAATCGACCCCGGCCTCCGCTGACGAACGCTTCATGCGAGAGGCCCTGCTCGAAGCGCGCGCGGCGGTCGCGCACGGCGATGTTCCCGTCGGCGCCGTCGTCGTCCGCGAGGGAGTCGTGATCGGGCGCGGTCACAACCGCCGCGAGGCGGACGGCGACCCGACCGCCCACGCGGAGATCCTCGCGATCCGCGAGGCGGCCGAACGAGTCGGAACCTGGTACCTCGACGGCTGTGACCTCTACGTCACCCTGGAGCCCTGTCCAATGTGCGCGGGGGCTTGCGTTCTAGCGCGCCTTCATCGCATTATCTACGGCGCGACGGATCCGAAGGCCGGGGCGTGCGGAAGCGTTCTGGATGTGGCCGGTGAGACGCGTCTGAACCACCAGCCGGTCGTTCTGAGCGGGCTTCTCTCCGAAGAGGCGTCCGCGTTGCTGAAGGCCTTCTTCCGAGCCCTGCGAGAGCGGGGAGCCTAGTCCAGCCGGGGTGCGCCCCGGAGTTAGCGCGGTCCGCGGAGTGGTGTCCGAGTTGGCCGAAGGAGCTCGCCTCGAAAGCGAGTAGGGTGCCGAAAGCGCCCTCGTGGGTTCGAATCCCACCCACTCCGCCATCTATGGCTTGAGAGGACCGGGACCGCGATCACGGTAGTAGGTTAGTTCGGTTCGCCTAGGATGGCGTTCGCTCCGCGGAGTGGTGTCCGAGTTGGTCTAAGGAGCGCGCCTGGAGAGCGCGTAGGGTGTAACAACGCCCTCGTGGGTTCGAATCCCACCCACTCCGCCATCCGCTTCCCCCAGCGCCTCTACTCCGTCACGTCCTGGGCGCGCCCGGCCTCCGCCTCACCGTGCATGAGACGTGTGACCGCCCCGACCAGCTCCGACAGCCGGAACGGCTTGTGCAGGAACGCGTCGGGAGAACCGCCCCCCCCGGCGGCCGCTCGCCCATAGCCGCTCATCAGGATCACTCGCGCCCGCGGGCTGTCCGCGCGCACGGCCGCCATGACCTCCCAGCCGTTGCTGCCCGGCATCGCCAGGTCCAGCACCGACACCGCGATCTCACTCCCGTGCTCTCGGAACAGGGCGATGGCCTCGTCGCCGTCCGCGGCCGCGTAGACCCGGAAGCCGGCGTCGCGCAGCACTTCGGATCCCAGTGTTCGGAGGTCCGGCTCATCCTCCGCGTACAGCACGCAGATCGGGCCCCCCTGACGGGCGGCCGGGGCCTCTTCCCGCGCCGCCTCCGTGAGCGGCTCCGGCGCTTCGGGCGTGGCGGGCAAGTACACCTCGAAGGTCGTCCCCTCGCCAAGCGACGACGCGACGCGGACGCCGCCCCCGTGGTTCCGGACGATCCCCAGCACCGCCGAAAGCCCAAGACCCCGCCCTGTGAACTTGGTGGTGAAGAACGGCTCGAACAGCCGCTCCCGCACCTCTTGGGTCATCCCGCAGCCGGTGTCGCTCACGCTCAGCATGACGTACTCCCCCGGCTCGAGCGCGCCGGACTGAACCAGCACGGGTTCGTCCACACCAACCCGCGCGGCCTCCGTGCGCACGCGGACCGACCCCGGCTCGTCGCCGATCGCTTCCGCCCCGTTGACGATTAGGTTCACCGCGACCTGCTCGATCTGCGCGCGATCGACCGACACCGCCGGGAGCCCGTCGGCCAGTTCCAAGGACAACTTGACCTTCCGCGGCACCGAGGCCGTCAAGAACTCGCAGAGCGCCCGCAGCAACTCGGACAGGTCGCGAGGGCGCTTTTCGATCCGCCCTTGGCCGGCGTAGGCGAGCATCTGCTCCGCCAGGCCGGACGCGCGCAGAGCCGCCTTCTCGATCCGCTCGACGTAGGTCCGAGCCGGCGAGTCCACCCCCAGATGCCGCGTCACCAGCGCGGTGTTGCCCAGAACGGCCATCAGGAGATTGTTGAAGTCGTGCGCGATCCCCCCGGCGAGCACTCCCAGGCTCTCGAGCTTCTGAGCGTGCCGCATTCGTTCCTCGGCCTGCCGCAGTTCAGTGATGTCTTGCACCGTGCCCACGGCCTGGGTCGGCTCCGACTCACCCTCCTCCGTGAGGTTCCGGCCGCGGATCAGCAGCCACCGGTACTCCCCCGCTTTGGTCCGATGCCGGAGTTCGGCCTCATGCACCACGATGCCCGAGACGGGATCCGCTCGCCTCCGCCACCGCTCCCCATCGCGGTCCTCCGGATGCACCATCGTGTTCTCCCACGCCTCGATGGACATGTTCAGCTCGCCCTCCGCGTACCCCAGTTGCCGATGCGCGCGCGCGTCGACATGGAGCATCCCTGTGCGGAGGTCGGAGACCCAGGCGCCGATCCCGGACGCGTCCAGAGCCATGTCGAGCAGCGGCCGGCTCCGAACCAGCTCCGACTCGGCGCGCTTCTCCTCGATGATCGTGCCGAGGAATGAGCACAGCACCGCGAGCAGATCCTGCTGGACCGGATCGGTGTCCGAAAGACTCACGGCGGCGTCGTTGTACATCACGCCGATCGGTCGCGAGCCC
>CAZCER010000394.1:0-5367 GCA_964497385.1 uncultured Armatimonadia bacterium
TGGTCTACGCGCATGCGGTTCCGCCGGTCTCCTCGTGCGGGAGGCGACTGGCGCTGTCAGTCGGAGCCAGGTGGGCGACAGCGGGACAGGGGCTCGCGCCGACGCACGCCGCAAGGCGTTCGCGGGGATGCACAGGGAGTCCATGGGCGACGGCGAAAGCTCCCAGGAGGGCGCAGGGGGCCGCCCCCAACGCGTGCCGACAGAAGGCAGTGACTGCGAGGTCGCGTCCGTGCATCATCCGGCGGATCGCGCGCTAGAACGCTTGGCCAGGGGGGCCCCCACATGCACCCAACCATCACAGCACAGCTCGAGTCCCTCGTCTTCGGACCACCCCAGACGGGCGGGGGGCTCACGATCGCGCCCCTCTTCTGCGAAGCTCCCGAAGTTCAGGGAGTCCTGACTCTGGCGGCCGCCATCGAGTCGGGAGCCCTGACGCTCAGGGAGGTTCCCGGTCAGGCTTCCGTTCCCGAGTTGGAGGCCGTCAACGCTTCTGACCTATCAGTCCTGATCCTCGAGGGCGAGCAGGTACGGGGCGGATGGCAGGACCGCGCGGCAGCGGCGAGCGTTCTGCTCGGCCCGGGCTCGAGCGCGCGGGTCCCGGTGAGCTGCGTGGAGCAGGGGCGCTGGGGTGGCGGCCCGGCAAGCTTCGATGGGTCCGAAGACCATCTGCCGTCCAGCCACCGTGCCATCAGACACGCAGCGCGCACGGAGGCGGCGGCCTCGGGCGACACGCACGCAACCGGCCAAGGAGCCGTGTGGTCCTCCATCTCAGCGGCGCAGGCGCACGCGGGAGTCCAGTCGCCCACGGGAGCCCTGCGGGACCTCTACGCGAGGCTATCGGCCCGCATGAGTGCGGTCCTCGGCGCCTTCCCCTGCGCGGCGCGGCAGTGCGGGTTCATCGCGATCCGGAACGGAGAGCCCGTCCATCTGGAGTTCCTCGGAAGTCATGAGGCCTACTCCCGCTCGCACGAGCGGCTCATCCGATCACTGCTGGCTGACGTGCTCACAGAGACGGCCGATGAGGAGCGCGGTCCCGGCGACGGCGTGGACGCGCTTGTGGAGCAGTTCCTCTCCGACATCCTGTCCGCCAACCACACGATCGTGCCGTCCGTGGGATTGGGTCAGGAGCACCACATCCGGAACGGCGCGATTGGCGGCTCAGCGCTCATACACGCTGAACGGATGGTGCACTTCGTGGCTTTCCGGACGCCGCCGTCACACGCGCCCGTACCGGCGAAGGCAGCCTTCCCACGCTCCTACTGGGTTGCGCCGGATCGCTTGCTTGCCGGCTGCTACCCCGGCGACCCCGACAAGGGGGTCGCCGCCGAGAAGCTCACCGGGCTTCTCGACGCCGGAGTGCGGAGCATCGTCAACCTGATGGAGCCCGATGAGCGCGGGCACGGAGGGCAACGCTTCGTGCCCTACGAGGCGCTCTGCTGGAAGCTCGCCCAGGAGCGCGGCGCCGAGATGACGTTTCTCCGCGCACCGGTTCGGGACATGGCCGTTCCCACGGCGGAGCGCATGGCCCGCATCCTGGACACGATCGACGGCCTGATGGCGCGCGGGGGTGCTGTCTATGTCCACTGCTGGGGCGGCTACGGCCGAACGGGCACGGTGATCGGGTGCTGGCTCGCGCGGCACGGGCATGCGGAGGGCGAAGCCGCCCTCGAACTCCTGTCCTGGCTTCGCCGCAACGAAGCCACGGCGCACTCGCCCTCGCCCCAGACCGACGAACAGCGGGACATGGTTCGGCGTTGGCGCAGGGGATGGTAGGGATCATCCGCATTAGCCTGGGCGATCTCGACGCGCTGGGCTTGGTCGAGGAGGCAGCGCGCGGAGAGCCGCTTCCGTTGGCGACTCGAGCCTCGCGGATGCCAGCTTGACATGCTCCCCGCGGCGTCTGCCAGGTGTGACGTTAGGGTCGCTTGACTTGGGTGGGTCGAGAGACGCGCAGGACTTGTTTGGGCGAGGAGCGGATCGTCCGGATCTTGCGCGAGCCGCAGCGGGATGATCCGACGGCGGGCGCCGATCTCCAAGAGCCGCTTCGACCATCCGCCGAGGAGGTTCGGGTGAATGCCGGCCTCTTCGCAGACCTGCGAGATCGGCATCCTGTCGAGAAGACCCCGCTTGAGGGTCGTCATCTTCTGCTAGGGCTAGTGGCATCCGCTCCGCTTCCTGGACATGCTCCGCCCCCCGAGGCTCTCATACCACGGAACCATGTTCCACTTCCTGAGAAGGCGGAACAGTGAGGGCACGAGGATCTCTCAATGGCGGGGTCGGCAAACGCGCCCCGGGGGCCGCGGGGCGACGCGCGAACGCCTCTCGCTCCTGAGAGTCGGGGCGCGAAGGAAACGCGCGCACTCCGGCTGAGACGCATCGCGCTCTACGTGATGCCGAATGAAGTTAGGTGGTCCTAAAATTCTTGTTGCCATCGAAGATTACGCGTGCTATCTTTGCCGGGGTTGCACAGCCCGCGAGCGTGGGGGGGCAGAGAGGGGCGGAGCGCCGGGCGGGCACAGGCCCGCCCCAACACAGTAAGAGGAGAGCGGACGCCCAAGTGTTCGAGCACTCGAGCGTCCGCGCGGAGACGAAGATGCCTCCGGTAGCGATGGGCATCGTACCGTCTCCGCAAGGGGCCGTCAACGAACGCGGCTCCCCTATGCGGAGGTAGGAAGATGATTCCGGATCGGAAAGCGTTCACACTCATCGAGTTGCTCGTGGTCATCGCGATCATCGCGATTCTCGCGGCGATTCTCTTCCCCGTCTTCGCGAAGGCGCGGGAGAAGGCCCGCCAGACGTCGTGCCTCTCCAATCAGCGGCAACTGGGCGCGGCGATGCTCAGCTACTGCCAGGACTGGGATGAGGAGTTCCCCGGCGGAACCACCGCGACCGGGACGGCTGAATGGGACGCCGCCGCCAGCGCCAAGCGGATCTTCTATCACTATAGCTGGTACATCCACCCCTACATGAAGAACTGGCAGATCACCCACTGCCCGAGCCGCATCGCGTACAAGGCGGTCTCGAGCGGGGGCATGAGCGGAACGATCGTCTACCCGTACGGGTCCACCTACGCCTTCAACGTCACCATGAACGGCTACTGGTCGGCGCACCACACCACGACCTACACGTTGGCGACCCCGCTGGAGCCGGCCCAGCAGTTCATGCTCTACGAGCACCTCTATCCCAACGGTTGGTGGACCTACTCCCGCTACGGCGGAGGCCCGCCGCAGTTCTGCGGCGGCGACCTCAAGGAGTACCTCCGCGTGGACATCGAGGACGCGGACATGAGCAAGTACCTCATCCCCCACAACGGCGGCCAGAACATCTGCTACACCGACGGGCACGCCAAGTTCATCACCGGAGGCAAGCTCATCGAGAGCGGCTGCGACATCGCCCCCTACATGGGCGGCAAAGCCCCGGCCTGGGGGATCTACTGGGTTGACCGGAACGGAGAGGATCGATGACAGCACGACTCCGACGCGCGACGAGGGGGCTCCTCGCGATCGCCGCCGCCCTGGCGGTTCTGGGCGCGGTCGCCGCGCTCACGGCGGGATGCGCGCGCGCCAAGCCGGCAAGCCATGCCGATGCGGCGGAGCGGCCCATGCCGACCGACCCGCAGGAAGCTGAGGTCGAAGCGTCGGTCCGCGCGATGCGCAAGAGCATGATGGGAACCGAGGCCCAGCCCGCGCGCTGAACGCCTCTTTCCGGAGCGGCGTCTCCGGCTGAATGAAAGGACAGACTCCATGAACACCCGCAAGGCAACGCTTCTGGCGGCGCTTGGCATCCTCATCTGCGGGCCCGCGTGGGCCAAGCCCGGGCTGCTGATCGTCGGGCACGGCGCCCCCATGCCCGCTTGGAACGAGATCTTCACCCTGCTCGTCGACGACGTGCGCGAGGTCTGCGCCGAGCGCGAGATCGACATCGAGATCGAGGGCGCGTTCCTCGAGTTCACCACCCCCTCGGCGACGGACGGGATCGCCGCGCTGGAGGCCAAGGGATGCGACCCGGTGATCGTCGCCCCCGCCTTCGTCATCCCCTCCGAGCACAGCGAGTTTGATCTGCCCGGCGTCCTCGGAAGCCGCTTCGACCCGACGCACGTGGAGGGGCTTCTCGAGGAGGGTCTGAACGTCGCACTGCCCGAGACGCGCACGATCTTTCTGCCCGCGATGGTGGGCTGGAACAAGTCGATGGGCAAAGCGCTCACCGACCGCGCGCTCGCCCTGAGCGAAGACCCCGCCCGCGAGGGCGTCCTGGTCCTGATGCACGGAAGCGGCGCGTTCCAAGGCCTCATCGACCGGGCTCTCGCTTCCGAGGTCACCCCGCTCCTTGCGGAGGCCGGCTTTCGCGACGCCGAGGGCGACCCGCGCGTCGCGTACGCCTCCGTCGGCATGGGCGGCGGGCACGGAGGCCCGCCCGCGGGCGCGGCGGGCGAACACGCGGACCGCCCCCATGGCGCCGGTCTCCCCGTCGATGCGCTCAACAGCTTCGGTGGAGACGTCGATCGAGTCCTCGTGCTCGCCGCCTATGTGGCGACGACCCCCGACCGGCTCTTCCGCGAGTGGCCCGCCGAGACCGACGCCGGGGCGGAGATCGCCTTGACCGACACGCCCCTCTTCCCCCACCCGGCTCTGGCCGAAGGCCTCATCGACCTCGTGGAGGGAGCGCTCGAGGTGCTCTGCACCGAGGAGTAGCCCACACCGCGCGGGCGGACCGGCCGAGCGCTCGCCCTCCCTCACATCGGTCGGTCCGCCCGCATCATCCGAGACCCGCGCTTACGGCGCCAACTCCACATCGAGGAACCAGATCACGCCGTCCCCCTCCTCCACGGTCGCGGTCCCATGCACGCCAATCATCACCTGGTTGATGTGCTCCGGGTCGAGGCGGCCGTTGTCGTCCTTGCTCCAGCCGCCGAGCACGAAGTCCGAGAAGGGGACGGTCAGCGTGGTCCACTCATCGGTCGCCGGGGGAGCGGGTTCGGCCATGAACTGCCCGCCGTGCTCGCCGACCATCAGGAGCAGACCGGTGACGCCCGGGGGGAGCTTCGCTTTGTAGGTCAGGCGCAGAGCCGAGTAGCCTTCGACCACCCCTCCCGCCTCGCCCGAGACCGGGCACGAAGGAATCATGTACATGTGCCGCCCACCGGGGAAGGCGAAGCTGATGCGCGTGCACTTCCGGCCGTCGGGGCCGTCCTCGGGCGTTGTGACGCCGGCGCCGGCCGCCGGGTCCTTGCCGATCGTCCAGACGCCGAGGCCGTCGTTCGGAAGCCGCAGCGGACCGGCGGCCACGAACGGTTCGCTCGTGAGGCGCGCGCCGGTGAGGATCAGGCTGCCCTCGCCCGCGCCATCGACCACGACGCCGACCCAGGCG
>CAZCER010000395.1:0-5362 GCA_964497385.1 uncultured Armatimonadia bacterium
TGTCCATCGGACGGGTGAAGCGCGCCGCCGCCAAGTCGTCGCGCGTCTCCGTCAGTTGCGCCGGGTCCCACTCGTCGGGGGTGAACGCGAAGCCGAAGTGCGGGCGGCCGCCACGCCCGATCCAACTCACGACGATCCCCTGGCAGGGAGCGGCGTCCACGTCGGCGAGGATCTCGCCGAGCTTCTCCGGCCTGGGAGAGTCCCAACCTGTGGCGATGAGCTTCTTCGCGGACGCCGCGCCCCCGGTTGCGCAGGTGAAGGCGAGGAGCGCGAGTCCGGTGAAGGCGCGGGATCGGGTCATGCCGCTCTCCCTTTCGGCAAGCGTCGTCAAAGCATCAGCGCGACCAACAGACACCCGAGCAGCCCCGCGACGCCGCGCCGGCGCATGCCTCCGCGGCAAAGGCCGCCCACGGACAGGCCGGCGAGGGCGATCAGGGCGAACCGCTGCGGGGACCGGGCCTCGGTTGCTCCCTCGGTGAACTCGATGGAGGGGCTGAAGGGCGTCTGCGCCTCCGCGTCCACGAAGGTCACATCGCGCGTCATGTCGGCGGCGTCCATGTAGCAGATGAGGCGCGTGATGCGGCCCCCGGGCAGGTAGGCCGGGAGCCTGCCGAGGTAGCTGTCCGTGATGTAGCTGACGTCGTAGGCGGAACACGCGCCCTCGACGACGAATGTCGGGCCGGTCTCACTCGCGCACTGGGTCTTCACGCGCGCCGCGTAGGCGTCCAGCGCCCCCCACACGCCGCTGATCGGCGAGGTGTCGAGATCGACGCACGGGTACGAGGCGGTGTCGACGCGGGCGTCGGAGAGGACGAAGAGCTGGAGGAGGTTGTCGGACTCCCGGGCCGAGACGCTCGATATGAGGAGAGGGAAGACCGGCTCGGCGACGGTGAACGTGAAGGCGAGAGGCGTGAGGGATAGGTACTCGCCCTCGGCCTGCTCGGCGACGCGCACCGCGGCGAAGGCCCAGCCCTTGGCCACATAGGCGGCGAGCACCGGGTCGAACGCGCTAGGCACGGCGTAGCCGTTGTCCGTGAGCCACGTCGAGAGCGCGGCGGACTCGGTCGCGGTGAGCGTGGTGATCTCGTAGGCGCCCACGCGTGTGGTGTCCCAGACGATGACCGCGTTCTGGTCGCCGCCGGCGGCGGCGTCGCCCGCCATCCCGCCGCAGCCGCAGCCGAACGCCGAGTCGTCCGCCGTGTAAGGGTAGGTGATCGTGGGCGCGGTGGCCTCACCGAGCGCATCGAACACGTACGCGTCCACCTCGCAGATGGAGGCCGCCTCCACGACCGTGGGCGTCGGCAGCACCCAGGCGTAGCCCACGCCCGGGTTGTCGACGCCGGTCTCGACGACGAGCGTCTCCTGCTGGCCGTCATGGAGCACCAGCGCGCGCTGGTCGCCCGAGCGGGCAAGGTTGGTCGCGCCATAGTAGAAGAAGCCGCCGTCCGCGCTCGCGGCTCCGCAGACGAGGGCGAGAACGCACGCCGCCGTGACTGCCCCGAGACTCCGCATCTCTCCGCACCCACCTTCCGACGGGGTCGGCCGCCCCGTCCTATAGCTCGGACACGAGCCGGTTCACAGCCTTCCGGAGGTCCGCCTGAGCTTTCTCCGAGCGTCCCTCCGCGTAGATACGGACGACCGGCTCGGTGCCCGAGGGTCGGCCAAGCAGCCAAGAGCCGTCCTCGAGGTGCATTTTCACGCCGTCGCGGTCGTCGATGCGGACAATGGCGCGGTCGGCGATTCGGCCGGCCTCGCCGGCGACGCGGATGCCCTCCATGACCTTCCGAGCGCCGTCGGGCGTGAGATGGAGGTTCTGGCGGAACCATAGGTACGGACCGCACTCCTTGTGAAGCCGCGCGGCCACGCGGCTCAGCGGCTCGCCGCGCACGGCGACGATCTCCGCGGCGAGAAGACAGGCGAAGACCCCGTCCTTCTCCGGGATGTGGTCCGAGCGCGACATTCCGCCGCTTTCCTCGCCTGCGAGATAGGCGCCGGTTCGGAGTTCCTCGCCCAGCCACTTGAATCCGACGGGGGTCTCCGTCACCGCGGCGCCGGATCGCTCGCACACGGCGTCCATGAGATGCGACGTGGCCACCGTCCGCGCCATGCGGATCGGCGCGCTCGAGTCGGCCGGACGCTTCTCTTTCAGGTGGTAGTCGGCCAGAATGCCCATGTAGTCGCAGGCGTTGACGTAGGCGCCGGTCGAGTCGATGATCCCGAAGCGGTCGCCGTCGCCGTCGTTCGCGAGTCCCAGGTCCAGGAAGTTGGTCGTGACCTCGTCCGCGAGCACCGCGAGGCGCTCCTCCGCCGGCTCGGGGACCCCTCCGCCGAAGCTGGGGTTCGCGTCCGCGCGGATGGCGCGCACGTCGCAGCCGGCGGCGCGGAGCAGCGTATCGATGTAGCCGCCGGTGACGCCGTGCATGGGGTCGACGCAGATGCGGAGGCCCGCGTCGCGGATCGCGTCGAGGTTCACGAGTCGGCGGATGGCGGCGAAGTAGGCGGGGCGGGGATCGAGCACATCGGGGTGGATGCTGTCCGACCGTTTCACCTCTCCCCGCGCGACGACGGCCTCCAGCTCGATCTCGATGGCCTTCGTGATCTCGGTGACCGCAGGACCCGCGTACCACGGGATGAATTTGATCCCCATGTACTTCGCGGGATTGTGGCTCGCCGTGAGCACCAACCCGCAGACGGCGCCCTGGTCGACGATCGCGTGCGCCAACGCCGGGGTGGGGGTGGGACGCGCGGTCAGCGCGGTCGAGAGTCCGTTCGATTCCAG
Source organism: uncultured Armatimonadia bacterium (assembly GCA_964497385.1). Lineage (GTDB taxonomy): Bacteria > Armatimonadota > Zipacnadia > UBA1398 > UBA1398 > CAZCER01. Next base: position 2,780 of record CAZCER010000395.1, read on the forward strand.
AACGCCGACGGCTTCCTCGGCGAAGTCCCGAGCCATGGCGCGCGCGTCGTAGGCGACAAGCACCCGTCGGTTTCCGACCGGCTGCCCGGGCAGGCGCTCCTGGACAAGCAGGTTTGCGAGCGTCTGCACGACGTAGCCGAAGTTGCGAAAGGTGAACTCACGGGCGATGACGGCGCGCCAGCCATCGGTCCCGAAACGGATCTCTGTCACGCGTTGTCCTCCTTCATTGTCGCGGGGCCCCTCGCATGCGGGATTCACGGCGTTGGCCCCGCACCCCTCCAGGTTCCTCGCCCAGGGCGCTCTCAGTCGCCCTGCGGAGCGGGGCCAAGGGGGATGAGGTGAGCTGAGACGGTTTCCTCGATCGTCAGCATCGCGACCGTGCGCTCGCCTCCGCGCGGCTGCGTGGGCGAGCCGGGGTTGACGACCAGGAGTCCTTCCCCATCCTCGAGCAGCGCCCGGTGGGTGTGGCCGCAGACGAGCACGTCGGGCTCACCGCCGAACACGGGCCCAAGCACCAGTCGGGAGCACGTCAGCGGAGGCACATGCACCATGGCGATGCGAACGCCCCCGCGCTCAACGAGGCGCCGCTCGGGCAGTCGCCCCGGATCGCAATTGCCGCGCACCGCGAGCACCGGCGCGATGGACTCAAGCTGGTCGATCGCGAGCCGCGTGGTCAGGTCGCCGGCGTGAAGGATGAGTTCCACGCCGGCAAGCGCGCGGAGCGCGTCCGCGGGGATGCGGGAGCCGAGCCCCCGGCAGTGCGTGTCGCTGATGAGCCCGATCCGCATGGCTGCCTCAGTCGGCCGCGTAGGCCTCCACGACTTTGAGCACCGCGTCGCACGCGTCTCGCACGTCCGCGTCCGTCATCGCATGGAACATCGGGAGCGACAGCAGACGGTAATACTCGCGCTCCGCCACGGGGCAATCGCCCGGGCCGGTCCCGAAGCACTGGCGGTAGAACGGGTGGAGGTGCACCGGGACGTAGTGGACGTTCACACCGATCCCCTCCGCGCGGAGCGCGCGGAAGACGGCGTCTCGATCGACTGTGAGGCGCTCGAGGTTCAACCGCAGGACGTAGAGGTGCCACGCGTGCGCGCCCGGAGCGCCGTACGCCGGCGGTTGGAGGGCGGGGTGGCCTTCGAAAGCCTTGGCGTAGGCGTCCGCGATCTCCCGGCGGCGCTGAAGGTTCGCGTCCAGGCGCTTGAGCTGCGACAGGGCGAGGGCGCACAGAATGTCGGGGGCCCGGTAGTTGAAGCCGAGTTCGACCATCTCGTAGAAGTGCGCGCCCCGCTCGCCGCGCGAGCGGTGGTCGGAGGTGATGCCGTGGTTGCGGAAGCGTCGGAGCGCCGTCGCGACGTCCGGGACGTTGGTGGCGACCGCTCCGCCTTCGCCCATGGCGATGTGCTTCACCGGATGGAAGCTGAAGCACCGCATGTCGGCCGCGGCGCCCTCCTGGCGCGCGCCGATCGCGTGGCAGGCGTCCTCGATGACGGTGAGGCCGTGCGCGTCGGCGAGTTCGCGAACCGGCGTCAGATCGCAGAGCAGGCCAGCGTAGTCGACGGGGAGGATCGCGCGGGTGTGATCGTTCACGCGCTCGCGCGCGGATTCCACGTCCATCAACAGGGTGTCCGGCCGGACGTCGCAGAAGACGGGCGTCGCGCCGCAGAACGCCGCGCAGTTCGCCGTGGCGGCGAAGGTGAGCGTCGGCGTGATCGCCTCGTCGCCCGGCTGCAGGCCGGCGACGTGCGCGGCGGCGTGCAGGGCGGCGGTCCCGGAAGAGACCACCGCGACGTGCTTGGCTCCGCAGGCGGGGACGAGAGCGCTCTCGAGCGCGTCCACGGCCGGGCCGGTCGTAAGCCAGTCCGAGCGGAGGCATTTCACGACCTCCGCGATGTCCTCATCGAGCACGGCCTGGCGGCCGTACGGCAACAGGGCGGGGCGAACGGGTTCGCCGCCGTCGATCGCAAGTCTTGACATATCGGGGCTCCATCACTGCGAGCGGTTGACGCCGGCGCGTTCGCGTCGTGCGCCCGATGGTGCATTCCTCGCTCGCGATGCGGTTGCCTCCGCCCCGGCCGACCTAACGTGCGAGCCCTCGGCGCGTCATCGGCGGCCGGCCGGGCCGCCTGGTGGCGGTCTCCACGGCGGCGGGCGCCGGCGCCGGACTCGATGTCGCCGCGGAGCCCTCGGGATGAAGGAGTCGCATGGCGTCATCGGGCGGACCGGCGAGCGGCATGCCCGTCACCGGATCGAGGAGTCGGGGCGTCACGAAGATGACGAGTTCGGAGTCGAGCGAGGACCTGGATTTGGACCGGAACAGCTCGCCGATGATCGGGATCTCGCCGAGGATGGGGATCTTGCGGTGGGTGACGAACTCGTCGTGACGCACCAGGCCGCCGATGACGATGGTCTCCCCGTCGGTCACGCGGACGGTGGTGTCGGCCTCGCGGCTCGAGATCTGGGGAAGCCCGCTGTCGGGATCGATCTCCGAGATGTTCGAGACGCTTGGCTCGAGTTCGACGGTGATCTCAGATCGGAAAGAGCACACGTCTGAACTCCAGTCACGTGTTCTAATCTCGTATG
>CAZCER010000396.1:0-5359 GCA_964497385.1 uncultured Armatimonadia bacterium
GCAACGGTGGCAAGGCTGGCGCGCTGGTGGGGGGCTCGCTCTCATCTCCGAGGAAGTACCGGGGCTCGGCCGCGCCTACGGGGAGCATGCCAAACTCCTCTCTCGCGTTGCCGAGCACCTCCTTGGGTCCGACGAGCCCTTTGGTGCCGAAGAGGGCGGGGATCTCGATCGTGCGCACGCCGTCCACGCCATGCCGCTCGTTCAGCGCCATGCGTAAGTCGGGAGCGGATGGCTCGTCGGCAGAGATCCACGACACGCGGAGGTCGGGCCGTTCGCGTTCAAGACTGAGCACTAGCTGCGTGGCCGCCACGCAATCCATGCAGCCGGGGGAATGGAAGTAGACGAGATGGGAGGGCTCAACGACCGCTGCTCGGCTAATGCCGTAGGCACTCGCGCTCCCCTCGTTGCCTCGCGCCCTGACAACAAGCACGCCGGTCCAGAGCGCGAGCCCTGCCAGCACCAGCGTGATCATGTCCGAGCTGCCGAGACGGAGGGCTCTCGGACACCGACGTGTCGCCCCGTGGCTTCGCTGTTGGGTACGGGCAGCCATCATGCACCCACTCCGATGTCGCGTTCTGGGCCAACGGGCCCCGAATTCGAGGACGTGCCATTACAGTACCCCCCCCCGGAGCACGTCAAGCCTCATCTGCGCGACATGATCGAGTACGAACTCTCTCATACGCCTTGGCGGACCGCAGGAGTCCTGGACGCCGCTCGGTCGCTGGAGTCCCCCGACCGCGAGGTGCGGATGCTCGCGTTTCGGCATGTGTGCGAGGCACTGACCGAGTAGGGCGCCCGGCCGAGAGCGCGCACCGGACTCAGGGCGCTCCTGATCGTTCAGTGCCCCGCCCCGTGTGCTATGCTCTCTCGTCTGTGCCGAGGGCTGAGCGCGGCACGTCGGAGGCGGTCCGTGAAGCAACGGGTGAGTGCGCGTCGCGGAGGCTCCGCAGACCGGGGTGTCGCGGTCCTGCGGCTGACGGTCGCCGGCGGACTCGCGATGTTCGCCTACGCGGCCGCGGCGCAGGCGCCGGCGAACTGCCTGCCTCTCATCGGCGAGGAGTTCGGCCTCAACCACGCGGGCGAAGGCCTCACGGTGGCCCTTCGGTGGGCGCCGCTCCTCCTCTCGCTCCTCGGCGCCGGCCACTTCGCCGGCAGGTTCGGCAAGGCCCCGTTTCTGGTGGCCGGGCTCGCGCTGATGGCCGTCGGGATCGCGGCCACGGCGCTCTCCGCGGGGTACGGCATGCTTCTCATCGCGCAGGGGGTCTTCTGCGCGGGGGCGGGCATGTTCGAGGCGCTAGTGAACCCCCTCGCGGCGGAACTCCGACCGGAGGATCCGGCTCGGGCGCTGAACCTCGTGCATGCTCTGAACCCGATCGGCCTCACCACCGCGGCGGTGCTGTCGGGCGAGCTGCTCGAGCGCGGCGCCCCGTGGCGCGCCACGGTCGCCATCTGGCTTCCCCTCGCCCTCGTCGGCTGCGCCCTCTACGCGACGCGCCGCTACCCCCGGCCAGCCGCCGCGCATGGCTCGGGCGCCTCGGGAGATCTCGCGTTCCTGCGGCGAGGGACCTTCTGGGCGCTCGCACTCGCGATGCCCATGGCAGGCGCGAGCGCGGCCGGGGCGCTGAGTTGGGCGCCGACGTTCCTCGCGGAGGAGATGGGCGCCTCGGCGCGAGGCGGGACCATGGCCGTCGCGTTCTACGGCCTCTTCATGGCGGCGGGGAGGTTCGTCGCGGTCGCGATCGTGAAGCGTGTAGGCAGCATCCCGATGACCGTGGTCTCGGCGGCCCTGTGCGCGCTCGCCACACTGGGGCTCGCGCGTTCCCAGACCCCGCACTCCGCGTGGCTCTGCTCGGGGCTTGCCGGCCTCACGATCGCGTGCTGCTGGCCGACCTTGCTTGCGATCGCGACCGAGACGCTTGAGACGACCTCGACGCCGATGTTCGTGCTGCTCGAGACGTTCGGGATCGTGGGCTGCGGAGTGTCGCCGCTCGCGCTCGGGGTGCTGGGCGACGCGTACGGGATTCGCTCGGGGCTGTTGCTGCTCCCCGTGGCGTCCGGTACGCTCGCCGCCGTGCTCGTCGCGGTCGGCGCGGCGCAAGCACGGCGGCGGAAGCGGGCAGAGTCCGGCCCAGTCGAGAGAGCGGCGTAGGGCTCAGCCGCGCCACATCGGGAGGCAATGCACATGGAAGAGGCAATCCGGATGCTCGGCAGCGAGAACCACCTGGTCCGGCTGGACGGGCTGACGCGGCTCCGATCCGTGGACGCCGAGGGGAAGTCCGAGCACATCATCACCGCGATGCGCGATCCCCACCGCGCCGTGCGCGGGGTCGCCTACGCGATGGCCGCTCTCTACCCCGGCGACCCAAGCCTCCTCTCGGCCCTCCATGCCGCAGCCTCGGGTGCTCCTCCGGTGGAGCGTGCGCTCGCGCTCTCGTCGCTCGCCCAGGCGGGCGACGCCTCGGTGCTGCCTCTCCTCGTCGACACGCTGAGGGCGAAGGACCGGCTCCACCACTTGCCTGCCCTCATGGGGCTGTGCGACCTGGGCGGGACGGAGGCGATGGCCGCCCTGAGCGAGCACGTGGCTGGACGCACTCCCCCCTACTGGAGCCTGCTGGCCATCGCCGTCGCCGCCGCGGGTCCCGAGGGGCTCGAGACGCTCGCTTCTCTCGCGGTGGATCCGCGCCAGCCCGAACTGACCCGTGCGTGGGCCCTTAAGGCGTTGTCCGACGACGATGTCGACAGCGCCGTCTCGGCGGCGGCGCGGTGCGTCGAGGCCGAGGACCCGAACATCCGGGCGACGGTCCGCACCATACTGACGGAGGCGCCGGCCGAGGCGGCTCCCTTCGTCCTGGAGGGGCTCGCGGACGCGGCGCGTCGCGACGGGCTCATCAGGATCATGGGCCACGGGATCGCGGATGCCCCGGAGGAGTACGCCGCCGCGATGGGCGCGATCCGCGACGCGGATGCACGTCTGGCCATCGCGGAGGCCCTGCTTGAGGTCCGGGACCCCAGCTACTACGTCGCCGAGGTGCTCGCTCGCTGGTGCTCGCCCCGGAGTCCGTCGGCCGTCCGTGTCGCGGCGATCCGCGCGCACTGCTGGATGGCGGCGGGGCCGAGGCAAGCCGTGCCGCTCCTCGCCAGTTGCCTGCGCGATTCCGACGCGGAGGTGGTCCGCGTCGCGCGCGAGCACGCCACGGGCTCGGTGCTGACCACGCGGCGCGGCGATGAGGCGAAGGTCGCGCGCGAGCTGGCGCGCGACCACGACCCCGCTCGCCGACGCCTGGGCGCGCGGTGGCTGCCGTGGACGGGGCCCGGCTGCGTCTCGGACCTCATCCGCCTTCTGCGCGACACGGACGCGGACGTTCGGGCGCAGTCCGCGCTGTGCCTGGCAGCCCTGGGCGGCGATGCGGCCCGAGCCGTGCCCGACCTGATCGACGCGCTCGACGAGCCCCTCTCGGAGATTCCCGGCCCGGCCCAGATCGCGCTTCAGGAGATTGGTGAGCCTGCCATCGCGGCGCTGATGCCCAAGGCGACGTCGCGAGACCGCGGCGCATTTCAGGCGGCGTGCGTTCTGGATGCCCTGAACTACGTGCAGGACCTTGAGCGCCTGCCCACGGAGAGCGTTGCGGACCGCCTCATGCACGGAGATGAGGCGCTGCGCGGCGGTGCGGCCCTGGAACTCGGCTCGCGAGAGGACGACGAGGCCGCGGAGGCGTTGGCGTCGGCTCTCATGGGCGACCCTTCACGCGTGGTCCGGAGCGCGGCGGCCGAGGCTCTGGGCATGCAGGGAGACGCCCGCGCCGCGGAGGCCCTCGCCCATGCCCTCGGCGAGAGTTTCATGGGCGTTGGTCCGGAGGTTGTCCAGGCCCTCCTCGAGATCGGCGACGCCGCCGCGCCGGCGGTCCTGAAGGCGCTGGAGCGCGGCACGGCGGTTCTCGGAGTCTGCGACCTGGCGGAGTCCGAGCCGGGGTTCTGGGGGCCGCTGCTCGTCGCCGAACTCGGAGGTGACCACTCCGACGCGCACCTAGCCAACATCATCGAGTGTGTACGGATGCTGGAAGCCGCTCCAGCCGGTGCGGCCGCGGCCTGCGAGGCGATCGCCCGCTCAACCCGCGGGGCTTCGGTGCGCACTGAGGCTGCGGCGGCCTTCGAGGCGACGGAGGACGACCCCGACCGGGTGTTCAGTCTCTACCTCGATCTCGCGCGCGATGCCGAACCGGGTGTCCGCCTGGCGGCCCTCCAGTGGCTCGACGCGCCGGAAGTCGCGGACGCCGCGCGAGAGGCGGCCGCGAGCGGCCCGACATCTCTGCGCGCGTCCGCGCTGTCGGCGCTGCGGGCGCTGGACCAGATCGAGGGGCTGGCGGAGATGGGGCGCGAAGCGCTCGCCGAACCGGGCGCCGCCGACGACTGGGCGGCGCTCGAGCAGGTCATGCGGGCGCTAGGGGAGACAGACGTCCTGGTGGAGGCGGCCGAGGGCGGATGGCTCGATAGTGCGGACCCCTCGGTGCGCGAACGCGTCGTCAGCTCCCTTGATGACTGCGGCGGCGGCGCCCTGCCCGCCCTACGGAAGGCTCTGGCCGACCCCGACCCGCGTGTGTTCGCCCGTGCGGCGAACGGCCTCCGCAATCTCGGCTGCGGCGACGAGACGGTGGGGCCGCTAGTGCGGCGGCTCGAGGAGAGGGGGCCTGGCTGCCTCGCCGCCATCTCCGAGCTGGTATGGCTCGGTCCGGTCGCTCTCGATGCGCTGCGGCCCATCCTGGCGGGCAACGACGCCGCCATGATCCAGACGGCCGCCTCGGTGGTGCGCGACATGGCCGAAATCGGCGTGGTGGGCGCTTCGCCGTCCGTGCTGCACAGCCTCGAGGCCCCCGACCGCGATGTCCGTCTCTTGGCCCTGCGGCAGTGCCGCGAGCGTTGGTAGGGCCCAGAGCAAGGTCCGCGCGGACGGATCCGTACGCGCTCGCCGCCGTGCTCGTCGCGATCGGCGTCGCTCAAGCACGGCGGCGGAAACGGGCGAAGCGCGCTCCGATCGAGCGCGCGGCCTAGTACTGCACTTCCACGTCCACGGGCGGGGGAGTCGCGCCGCCCGGCGCGGCGGGGGTCGCCGCTTCGTCGGCCTGTCCCTCGGCGCTGGCGCCGGCGGCTCCGCCATAGGCCTCGCGCTCCCACTTCAGCATCGCGTCGCGGTCCTCCGGAGAGAGCCCCTCGGTCCAGCGATGGTAGCGGTCGTAGTCCGTGCCGTCGGGGCCTCGCAGAGCGGCGTCGATGGCGGCCTCAATCGCTTCGGTCGCGCCGGCCTTCTCCGCCAACTCGCGCGCGAGCGGCAGGAACTCCGTGTAGAAGTGCCTGCTCATCTCGT
>CAZCER010000397.1:0-5346 GCA_964497385.1 uncultured Armatimonadia bacterium
GAAGCGGCACTGCTCGAACCGCAGGAACCCCGACCCATAGTCGCGGGACGGCCCGAATCCGTAGCCTGAGTAGTCGTCTCGGATGCGGCAGTTCTCCTGGTAGGGCGGCGGAATGCGGCCCTCGAGCACGCGGAAGACCGGCTCGCCCCCATCCTCCCTGCAGAACAGAGTGAAGTAGCTGTGCGCCGGGCGGTAGCCCTTGTTGGGGCGGTTGAAGATCTCCCAGTCCAGGAGTTGCCCGCGCCCCGAGAGAGAGACGCAGCCGGTCCCGACGCCCCCGAGGGGGAAGGCGATCTCGTTGAGGTGTTTGCCCTCATAGGGCGGGATGGGCCCATAGGCGAACAGCTCGGCGTCCGTGTACGGCACTGGCCGGCCGGTCGTGCGCTCTCTTGTCTCCGCCATCTCCGTCAGCTCCGTTCCTTGAGTGACACAACAGGGAGCGCCGCGTGCGTTCCGGGCCCCGCATTGACGTATACTGGGCGCGGTGCTTCGGGGCGCCGGCCGCCAGCCCCTGCTGGTGCGTCGTTGCCGAGGCGCCGCATGCGAACCGGAAAGGTCGGCGCAATGTCGGAATCCCCCGCCTTCGAGGGCTCGAGCGCACGGCGATCAGGCCTCGCGACGGTCTCTCTCTACGCAGCGGCCGCGTTCCTCGCGATCGTGGCCATCGCCGCGATCGCGTCGGCGTTCCTCCCGGACGAGGCCCGGGCGCAGGTGCGCGGCTCCTGGTGGTTCGCGGCCGCGGTCGGGCTGTTGCTCGTCAGCGCCCTGGTCTCGCCCGACATCCGGGACGCCCTTGCGGGCATCAAGCTCGCGGTGGCCGTGATCAGCCTCCTCGCCGCGGCGTCGGTCGTGGGCACCATGTTCCCGCAGCACCCGGAGATCGAGCCCGGTGACGCGGGCCGGATTCTCGCCGAGATCACGGACGGCTGGAAACCCGCTCTCGCCCGAGCCTACACGCGCTTTGGCCTGTGGGATGTGTGGCACACATGGTGGTACCGGGCGCTCCTTCTCGTGGTGCTTCTCTCCGCCGCGGCCTGCACGATCAACCGGCTGAGGTCGGTCCTCAGGCGCTACTCCGCTCCCCGCGTCATTCTCGGCCCCAAGGCCTTCGACGCCCTCCGCGCCGTACGGAAGACGAAGTGGTCGGAGGGTCTCGCGGCGTGCGGCGATCTCCTCGAGGCGCGACTCCGCGCCAGGCGCTGGACCGTCTTCCGCGAGGACCGGGACGCCGCCGTGGACATGCTCGCCCGCAGAGGCGGAATCGCCCTCTTTGGCTCCTCGGTCGTCCACGTGAGTCTGCTCGTGATTCTCGCCGCCGGGCTCTGGGGCACGAGCGAGCGCCTCGGCGCTTGGCACGGACACGTGACCGTCCTCGAGGGCGGCATGGCGGTGGAGCCGAACGCGGATCTCTACATCGAGTGCACGGACTTCGAGATCGAGTACACGGAGATGGAACTCACCGAGCGGCGGCCGGGCATGCCGAAGACTTACTTCGCGGCAACGGATTATCTGAGCCGCCTTGTTCTCTATGAACCGGTGGAGGGCGGGACCCCGGACAAGGTCGTCCGCGTGCTGCCTCCCAGGAACGCTCAGGAGAGAACCGTGGTGCTGCCGGCGGACTACGAGGTGGACCCTTCCGAAGGCGCGTCCCGGATCGTCGGTCTCCGCCGTATGGGCAGCGCCGACGTGGAGGTCAACTTCCCCGGAAGGGCGCTCGGAGTGGACCTTTTCCAGTCTGACTGGGACCTTCGCGGGGTCCGGCTGACCACGATCGCGCCCGATGGGGCCGAGAGCGCCGAAGAGGTGGCCCTCGAGCCGGGCGCGATGTCCGGACGCCCCGAGGCCTACACCCCGCACCATCGCGGGATCGCCCTCTCGAGCCCCGGGCAGGAGGCCGAGGGCGGCGCGGCGGTCGACATGCGCGTCCTCGCCGTCACCGCGTTCGCCCAGCGCATGGATGACGACGGCTCAACATGGACCGCTGGCGCGCGACAGGCGCCCCGGCCGGCGCTCCGTGTCGGCGTGCTGAGTCTCGGCGGTCAGGGCGGGCTCGACGAGCAAACGCTCGGGTGGATTCGACCGGGGGAGTCGATCGAGCACGAAGGCCACATCCTGCGCTTTGACGACGTGATCTACGCCACCGGCCTGAGCACCCGCCGCCAACCGGGCGTGTGGCTGCTCATGTCCGGGTTCGTCCTGTCGGGGATCGGGCTCGCCTTGTGCTTCTGGGTTCCGGTGCGCGAGGTGCGGATCCGCGCCGAGGCGCGCCCGAAGGGCGTCGAGGTGCGCGCGGGCATGCCGAAGTCGTACAAAGGCGACGATGCCGCGAAGCTCGTGGAGGCCATCCTCGGTGCGCTGGGCGAAGAGAAAGCCTGATCCCGCCGGCCCTGGTTGGTCGGCGCGAGCCTAAGGAGTCGAGTACATGCCGCAACGTGTGGAGATGGCGTCCTACTTCGCCGGGCTCGCTTGCTTCATCGTGAGCCTGGTCGCCTGGTCCGTCCATCTCCTTCTGAAGCGAAGCAAAGGGCCGTTCGCGGTGGCGTGGTGGGCCACGCTCGCGGGCGTCATCGCGCTGCTGGTGACCTTCGTCGCGCGAACCTTCGCGCCGGAGACGCCTCGCCTGCCGCTCACGACGATGTTCGAGATCGTTCTTCTCGTGCAGATCGGAGCGGCGGCGGCTCTGCTCATCGTGTCGCGCAAGTCGGAGGATCTCCGGATCGCGTCCCCTTTCGTGATGGGCGTCGTCGTCGCGCTGTGGGTGTACGGCCGCACCAAGCACGAGCCCATGGAGCAGGAGATCCAGGCCGCGCTCCAGAGCGTGTGGCTCCAGATTCATGTCGCTACCGCCATCCTCAGCTACGGGCCTCTCTTTATGTCAGGAGTCACGTCCATCATGGCGTGCCTCATGTTCCGCATCGGTGGAAGTTGGACGCAGCCTCGCGCGGCGCTCGAGGAGAACGGCGACCCGCGCCCATCGGTGGCGGAGGCGTTCGAGGAGTGGACGTATCGCATCATCGCATTCGGGTTTCCTTGGCTTACCGCCCTCATCATTACCGGGGCGGTCTGGGCGAACGTCGCCTGGGGAAGGGCCTGGGGCTGGGACCCGAAAGAGATGTGGTCGGCGATCACGTGGCTCGTCTACGTCGTCTATCTCCATATGAGGTTGCGCGGAGGCTGGCGAGGCTCGAAGGCCTCGCTCGTGGCCGCGCTGGCGTGGGTCGCGATGCTGGTGACCTTCGTGGGCGTGAACTGGATCTGCAACGTGCTCGGGCTCGAGTCCCTTCACAAGTACTCCGAGTGAGAGAGCGCGCGGACAAGCGGCAAACGCGGTCCGAGGAGGTGCGTGAGCGATGATGGCGCGGAGAGGTCAACGCGCGCGTCCACCCGTGCGGTACTCCCAGCCGCCTTCGCCGGGTCTCGGCATCCCCATCTTGGTCTTCTCGTTCCTGCTCATCGTCTTGTTCGCAGGGTGCTGCGGCATCCGGTCGTGTGTGCGCTGGTGGGGCACAAGGGGCGAGGGCGCCGCGGAGTCCGAGCCCGCCGCCGAGAGCCAGACCATCGAGTCATCGTACATCGAGACCCCCGAGCCCCAGGCGCTCGTCCCCGACGCGGCGCAGTTCGGCCTCTCCCCGAGCATCGCGTTCGCGCGCGCGGTCCTCTACGTTCCCGGCAGCGGCGAACCCGCGGCCGGACGAGGAACCTGCGTTCGCCAGGATCAGGACGTCACGCTCGCGTTGCTTCTGCAGTGCAACAAGCCCGGCGCCGTCGGCGAGTTCATCTACTACTCCGAAGTGCCGTCGGCGAAGTGGGGCGACAACACCATCCCCCGCGAGAAGCTCGCACGCTGGGACGAGAAGGCCTACGGCCCACTCAATATCCGCTGGTACAAGATCGAGCCCGAGAAAGAGAGCTACACCAACCTCCCCAACAGGGAGTTCCAGTGGGCGGAGATCAAGTACGTCGAACACCGGGTGCCCGAGTGGGACAACCAATGGTCGGTGAAGCCGGACGTCGCCCCCATCCAACTGCCGGAGCGCATCGGGGGCTGTGGGACCATGCGCTACCGAGTTCGCGTCTTCCAGTGCGCGGCCGACGGCCAGCCGCAGGAGGACATTCGCACCATCGGGCTCGACCAGGCTCGCTCGCAAGGGATCGACGGCAGCGTGACGCGCCTCTCGATCCGCCTCGATGACACCTACGCCGGCTGGCTGCACGCCTGGGCCAACGTCCCGTACCTTTACGGGAGCGAGATCCTGGGCGGGCACGCCGGATCCAACGGCTGGCACCAGGCCGAGCAGTTCATCGGCTCCGACTGCGCGGACACCTGCGTCGCGGCCATCCGAGCGCTCGGCAAGGACGTGGGCTACACCTACACCGCGAGGCTCCCGGAGTTCGCGAAGACCGTCGTCCCCCGCGCGACGCGTGAGCCGGGCGGCGAGTTCACGGTGGACGGCCAGAAGGTCGTCTGGGGCCAGGGCGGCGTCCAGCGCGGCGACATGGTTCGCCTGCTGCGCACCAACGAGGACCCGGCTGCGGGCAAGGACCACGTCGTCGTGCTGCTCGAGGATCAGGGCACGCCGGGAGTGCTCGATACGATGGACATCGTCTTCAGCCATCTGAACGCCACCCCGCAGTATGTTACCCTGGGCGAGGCGTGGCAGGCCAATGTCGCCATCGTCTTGCGATGGGACGTCGGAGGCTAACAGGGCCCGCCAGACCGACCCCGAAAGGCCCATTCGATGCTGACAATCGCCGTACCGACCGGCCGCGCGATGCCGCCCGTCCTCGCGAGCCATCCCGCCGCGATCGTTTTCGAGAACGACCCGCTCGCCGCCCTGCGCGCGAACCAGGCCGACGCCGCGCTCGTCTTCGTCCGGTGCCAGAGCGTCGCGCCGGACGGGATGCTCGTCGCTGCCGTCGTCCAGCGTCCCGACCCGCAGGCGATGCTCTTCACCCGCGACAAGTCGCGGTTCAAGGATCTCCCTCCGGGCATCGCGCTCGCGACCACGGAAGAGGCCCTCAGCCGGCAACTCGCGGCCGCGAGGCCCGAGAGCCCGGCCCCCACGATCGTCGCCGACCGGGACGAAGGGTTGGCGGCCGTCGAGCGCGGCTCGCTCGACGCCTTCGTCGCGGTGCTCTGCGGCCCGGCCCCGGAGGACGCTCCGCCGAGCCGGGTGCTCGCTTCGAAGACGTGCCTGCACGCGCCCCTCGACGGCATCGCCGTGCTTCTTGTCCGTGAGGGCGACGAGGCCTCGCGCGAGGCCGCCCGCGCCTGGCACGACCCGCGCTCTGAGATCGCGATGGCGGCGGAGAGGGCGCTCCTTGAGACCCTCGCCAGCGAGTTGG
>CAZCER010000398.1:0-5345 GCA_964497385.1 uncultured Armatimonadia bacterium
GGAACGCGACCTCTTCCCAGAACGCCGCGATGAGCAGGAGCGGCGCTGTGAGCAGCATGGCCGGGAGGGCCGTCGCGAGGCCATGCCACTCGATCGCCCCCCCGCCGAGGAGCCGAGGCGCAAGAGCGGCGATCGTGGCCGCCGCACAGCCTATCAGGAGGCCGATCACCGCCTCCCGCATCCATGGCCGACCCGCGGCGACCGTGCCGAGCGACAAGGCCGGGCGTCGGTCCACCAAGGCGCGGAATGCGTAGGCGAGAGCGATGGCCGGGACAGCCGCGAGGGCCGAGGCAACAAGGTCCAGCCCCACGCCGCACACCGTGGTCGGCGCGCCGGCCAGCAAGGTCAGCGCTCCGTAGACGAGGATCGAGCCGAATGCGAGGACCACGAGCGAGGCCGTGAGGTAGTTCAGAGCCCGGACCCACGGCAGGATCGCGAGCGGCTCCGGCCTCCGCGCGGGCTGCCCGTAAGCGCGCCAGAGATAGAGCGGGAAAGCGAGCGCGAAGAGAAAGAGGCAACCGAGCCCCCACACGATGGACTCGCCCGGGCTCACGCGTCGGCGGGCGTCGACGACGACTCCGATCGCGCCGGCCGTGGGGATCAGGACGACGAACAGCACCGTCAGAACGATGGTCAACGCGTCGGCGGACTCAGGCATGAGATCGGGGCGCCTCTCTTGTCACGGCCTCGAGAACCCGGCGATAGGCGGCGTAGCGTTCGTAGGGCACGTTCTCGCGGACGCGTCCGTCGGCGAGGGGGATGTACCCGCCCTCGGCAAGGAGCGGCGGGACCGCGCGTTCGATCTCGGCTCGGATGGCGTCTTCGTCCTGGAGCAGCACATCGAGGTCGATCCCGCCGATCAGCCGCAGCCCCGGGCCGAACTCCTTCCGGAGGTCGCGGTAGTCCATGGCGGAGGTCTCCACCTCACAGGCCCAGAGCGCGTCGAAGCCGGCCTCCAGTACGGCCGGGAGAAGCGCTCTCGCGTTCGCGTAGGTCACGAAGACGATCGTCTCCACGCCGCCTTCGCGGAGGGCTTCGAGAACCGGCGCGTAGCTGCCGAGCGCGAACTCGCGGTACTGCGCCGGGGAGAGGATCGGCCCGTTGTTTCCGCCGATGGGTTCGGAGAAGGTCGCGAAGTCGACTTCGACTTCGCTGAGAACCCGCCGCACGAGGCGCACGTAGCAGTCGGCGTACGCGTCCATGAGGGCGTGGACGCGCGCGGGCTCGTCCACCAGGAGTTCGATCGCGGGCTCGAACCGGTCCCAGCCGATGACCCCCATGGACAGGAAGAACCCTCGGTGGATGGGGAGTTGCACGAGCCAGTCGCGGTTGCGCCACTCGCGGACGCGCTCAGCCCAGTCCGCGGGGAGGCGCGCGGTGGGGTCGCCCAGGAGGCGTGCTCGGAGTTCTTCAGGATGCATCGCGTAGGCGGGCCGGTCCGTCATGTCGGGGATCGGCTCGAGGTTGAGTCCGATGCGGTCGCGGCGGTCGGTCGGGAAGAGAGCGCGCAGTTCGTCGGCGTCTCGCAGGCCCTGCCGCTGCCACGCGGCGATGACCTCATCGCGGACGCCCTCCTCAAAGTAGGGCGCACGGTCGACCGGTTCGCCGCGCATGACTTGTCGAAAGCGTTCTCTACTGGTCATGCCCGCCGTTTCGGTGGGTCGGGCGGCAAGGCCTGCGGGGAGGGCGTCAGCTCCTCGCGAGGTACGCCTGCGTGAAAGGGCAGACGGCGATGCAGCGGCCGCAGATGGGGTGAGAGATGCCCTGCGCCGCCGAGGCGTCCCGCGCCGCGAGGAAGCAGGAGCGCGCGTCGTAGAGGTCCTTGCGGGCCATGCCCGGAGCCCAGGCCGTGTCGTTCACGGCGGAGGCCGGGCACACGTCCGCGCAGCTCGTGCAGTCGCCGCAGTGACACTCGGTCACGGGTGTCGCGGGGGGCAGCGGAGCGTCGGTGAGGACGCTTCCGAGGCGGACGGCGCTGCCGTACTCGTACGTCACGAGCAGGGCGCACTTGCCGATCCAGCCGAGGCCCGCGAGCGTCGCGACGGTCTTGTGCGGGAGGGCCGTGCTCAGTGTCGCGCGGTCGACGGCGACCTCGGTCGCGGTGCGCGCCCCGGCATGGAAGCCGTGGTCGCGCAAGCTTGCGGCAGCGCTGTCGGCAAGTCGGTCGAGAAGGGCGTTCGCTCGCTCGTATTCGCCCGCATAGTGGACGGTGGGCCCGTCCGCGATGCCGCGGATGATCTCCGGGTCGAGCGCCACGGCGAACGCGAGGGCCCGATCCATCCCGCCGCGCACCTCGGTCGGGAGTCCCGACACATCGGCGAAGCCCACAAGCGTTGCGCCCTCACTGAGAAGCCGCTCTCGGATCGACTCCACGTCCCTCACTCCTATGCCCCAGCGTTGAGGGGCATTGTAGCGGGTCTGCTCACTCGGAGCGCGGGCATCTTGCCCGCCCGGATCCCGGGTAGGCGGCCCGTCCCGTGGCGCGCCGATTCGGTTGGGCATCCAGTCGCCGCGCCCTCCGGCCTTCGTCACGCCGGCTGGACTGCGCCAGCGGCTCAGGCACGTCGGGGCGGGCACGGTCGGGGCGTCGTTTGATGGATACCGGGCCGGATGGGGCCCCGCCGGTCGTGCCTCGGTCTTGGGAGCCTCAGCCCACGAGACCACGAGGGGCCCCTCTCCCCGCGGACGCTTCGCGCGGGGAGAGGGTAACGAGCAACGCTTCGCGCGGGGAGGGCGGGTGAAGGGCGACCTGCCGGTTGCACCCTACGCGGCGCGGCTGGCCGCCTACCTCTTCCACACCCGAATGTAGTCGATGTGGTAGGTCGACGGGAGAGCGGCGTCCTCGGGCAGGCCGAACCACTCCGGCATGGTCTCCGAGTCGAAGTTCAGCGTGAGCGGCTGGTGCCAGTGGGTGTTCGGGCCGCGGCGGACGAGGACGCCGTCGAAGTAGAACCGGAGTTCACTCTCATCCCACTCCAGCCCGTACACGTGGTAGTCGTCGATGAGGTCCGCCGGCGAGACGAAGGCGCTCCCGACCGAGAAGTGGCCTTCCGCGAGCGGAGAGTGCATGTGGTGGAGCGTGATGTGCATGTTCCGCTCTTTGCCCGGGGCCTTCCCGCCGATCTCGAACACGTCGATCTCCGTCCACCAGTCGGAGGCGGAGTCGTAGAACCAGAAGGAACTCGAGCCGGCGGAGGCCATGGGCTTCGCGCGCACCTCGAAGTATCCGTACCGGACGGTGTCCTTGCTCTTGACCGCAGCCGAGGTGTAGGTGTGGTAGCCCTGGTCCTTGGGCGCCTCGGGGGCCTCCTCCTTGCGCATCGAGAGCTGCAGCTCGCCGTCGCGCACCTCGACGTTGTGGTTCCAGAAGAACGCCGGCTGCCGACCGAGCCAGCCGGGGTTCGTGTCCCACCACTTCGTGGCATCGAGCGCATCGCCGTCGAACTCGTCCCAGAGCGGCTCGTACCGCGTCCAGCCCGAGGCGTTCGTCTGGTCCGAGAGCGGGAAGTCGTCGTTCACGCGCGTGACGGCCTCGGCGGGCATGTCGGGCTTGAGGTCCTCCCAGGTCCGCGGCTTGGGCGGATGCACGGCTGGCGGCTCCATGGGCGCGAGCACGCCGAGTTCGGCCACGGAAGCAAGTGGGCCGCCGTTCGCCTCCCGGAGAGCCGTGAAGCGGAAGTAGCGCGCGGTGACGGGCTCCGCGAGCTTCACGCTCTGCTGGATGGGGTTGTTCGCGATGTTGTCGAAGACAGCTCGGGCGACGGGCTCGCCCCAGGTCTCGCCATCGAGGGACACGTGGAACTCACACTCGGCGACGACGGCGCCGCCGGTCGGAGCGTTCCGGCGCGGGAGGCACGTGAAGCCGGCGACCTCGACCTCGCGGCCCATGTCGATGGTGAGGGTGTGCGGGTAGGCGGGCGGCTCCTCGCGCCAGCGGCTGTGCCAGATCGTCTCAGGGTTCTCGTCGATCGCGTTTGCGGCGGCTTCGCCGGGCGCTTCCTCGCTGCTCGCACTGACGACGCGCCAGCCCGCCTTCGCGATCCCGAACTCCGCGCGGCTGAGCGCGCTGCCACCCAGAGCGAGAACGTCGCTGCCATCGGGGGCGATGGCGATCGCCGCCACGAGCCCACCGTCAGGCAGAGGGAACGGCTCCGTGTATGGCGTCGAGGCGGTGGAGCGCTCGGCGTCGCCGACCCAGTAGCGCACCTCGACGCCGGGCTCCGCCTCGATCGAGACGTTGCCCTCGAGGTCGCGCCGGATCACGGGTGCGCGAAGGACCGCCGGCGCCCGGTAGAGTCCGAACGAGGCGAGGGTGGGGGAGACGCGCGACTCTTCGATCACGAACCTGACTCTGTCGGTCGTTGCCTCATCGAACCGCAGGAGGCGCTTGTGGCCGACGACGGTGGCCCGAGCGACCTCCTTCCATGCGCCGTCGAGCCAGGCGTCGAGGTGGAAGCGCTCGATGCGTTGGCCCCGGGTGATGGCCTCCTGGAGGCACGCGCGGTTGAACGTCCGCGGAGCGCCCAGGTCATACTCGATGGCGGCGGACTCCACGCCCTCCGGCGTGGTCCAGTAGGTGGTCGCGTCGCCGTCCGTGGTCGCGGAGGCGGGATGGGCGGCCTCTTGCGCGTCCGCGGCCGCCATGGCGCCGGCGGCGAGGTCCTCGTCGAAGGTCGCGCTCAGCACCTTCCCGATCTCCTCGAGGCGGCGCACGTCGTTCTCGTGGAAGAGGCCCCGCTTGTCCGGAGGCACGTTCAGGAGGAACTGGCCGTTCCCGCCGACCGAGCCGTAGTACACATCGAGAAGGTGGTCGAGGGACTTCACGCGCGCGTCCTCGGCGGAGTGGTAGAACCAGCCCGGCCGGATGGAGGTGTTCACCTGGGCGGGGAACCAGCGCAGCCCGGCCCCGCGCTCCGCGGCCGCGCGGAGCACTTCACGGCTGCCCATGTCGGGCGCCTGGCCGTCCACACCGTCCGGGATGACGCTCCACTCGCTCTCGCGGCAGATGCCGGCCTCGTTGCCGCACCAGCGGACGTCGGGGCCGCAGACGGAGACCGCCGCGCCGGGCTGGAGTTCGCGGATCAGCGCGTAGTAGGGCCCTCGCCACAGGCCCCGTCGAACCAGACCTCACCGATCTCTCCGTAGCCCGTGAGCAACTCGCGCAGTTGGTCGAGGAAGTGCTGGTTGTAGGCGGGCGAGTCTCCATAGGTGGGCTCATGCCGATCCCACGGAGAGACGTAGACGCCGAACGCGAGGCCCGCCTCGCGGCAGGCCTCGGAGACCTCGCGCACGACGTCGCCCTGACCGCCCTTCCAGGGGCTGTTCTTCACCGAGTGCTCGGTGTA
>CAZCER010000399.1:0-5344 GCA_964497385.1 uncultured Armatimonadia bacterium
CCCCTATGTCGCTTTCGGTCCGTCGGACGCGGATGGCGTCGCGGATACGGCCTTCTACGAAGACCAGAACAGCGTGGATGTGGCGCATGTCTGGAAGCTCTACAACAACTTCTACAACCCGCTTTTCACGGACTACTACTACGAGACGGGCTTCGAGCTGCGCCTCGACGGCCCGAGTCCCGATGTACCGGGCTACTGCCGTTTCTCCAATTCGACGGCTCCGTTTGACACCTCGTCGCCGGGCATGGACTACCCGGCGGAGCATCTCATTGGCATTCAGGTCATCGGAACATGCGCGCTTGATGTGGGCGACGGTCTCGTTCAGTGCGCTCCCTTCGAGTTTCTGTACGACAACATCTCGGGCTTCACGACCCGCCCCTGGACTCCGGGCGGCAACGCTCTGATCGTCGATGACTACATGTGCGGTCAGATGTTCATCGGCCAGATCCAGGCCAACCGAGGCGGGGAGTCCCCCATCGAGGAGAGTTCGTACTATCCGATTGGTTTCCCCGTCGAGGATGAGTGGGGTCTGTCGTGGGGCGCGCGCTACTGGCGGGACGGCGACACGATCCGCGACGACATGGACTTCACTTACAACGACATCGTCACGGGTGACATGAACTGGTGGTGCGGTGCGACGGCGGGTTGGGGACCGACCGACTACCTGCCGGCCGACAGGTGGCGCATCGCGTGCCGCGGACCACTGCCGGATTCGGTCGTGAACCGTTACCTACCGGAACTCACGCCCTACACCGTGTATGACTCGTCGCAGGGCGACACCGCGGACGAGCAGTACCGCGGCCCGTTCACGGTCACGCTGAGCGAGGACGGCCCTGGCACTCTCACCCCGGCGACGGTGTACCCGGGCAACCGGGGCGTCGTCTGGGCCGCGCCCTACGCCGGAGACATCTACGTGGATGAAGGCACCATCACCGATCCCATCACCCACGCGACGGTTCGGCAGTTCGTAGACCAGGGCGGTGGGATCCTGTTGTCGGGCCAGGACGTCGCCTGGGCCTTGACCCTTGACGGCGCGGTCCAGAGCGCGTTCCTGGCGGACGTCTTCGGCGCGACCTACGTACGAGACGACGTGGGCAACGTCTACGGTCGGATCAACGGGTTGGGCGGGGATGATCCCGACTTGGTCGGCACCGGGTCGCGCGGGCGCTATCCGGACAACGCGTCGGCCAACCCGATCGTGCATCCGCCCGGGACCTGGACTTGGTGGGCCTACAATCCGTACTCGGACATGCCCGACCACGACCCGAACGAGTTGCACTTCCCACAGGGCATCCCGAATGACGACACGAACTGGTACTACGATGGCGCGGGCGGCCTTCAGGTGCGCGGGATGAGCATCGTCCACCTCTACCAGCAGTGTTGGCCCGATGTGGTCGCGACGACGGGAAGCGGACAGATCGCCTACAACTACAACAGCGGCCAAGGCGTTGGCGCCACGTTCCTGCAGCACCCGTCCACCGACTCGGACCTCTACTGGGGAGGCCGGACCGCTTTTCTCGCCTTCGGGCTTGAGGGCGTCTCTCGCGGCTTCAACGACTACACGATCAGCTCGACGAACTACGCCGAGTGCCTCATGAAGCGCCCGAAGATCATCCAGAACTTTCTGGACTGGGGCCGCACCGGAGTCTTCGACGCCTACGTGACCGCGGGCCACGGCATCCCGGACATCCCGGCGGGCACGCAGCTCGCCAACGTGGTGGTGACTCTGGAGCCGCTAACCGGTCAGAGCAGCACAGTGTACGCGATGCTGACGGACAAGAACGGTTACGTGAAGTTCCGCGGCCTGCCCATCGATCAGTATCGCGCCACCGCGTGGGCCCCGGGTTTGGTGGTTGACCACCAGGCGGGCACCACGATCTGGCCCGAGGCCACGAACGCCGAATACCAGACCGAGAGCTTCTCGATGAACCTGGCGCCTCCGGGCACGATCTCGGGCCATGTTTACGAGGCCGGGGTGACCGACGCCGAGGGGAACCCGATCCCGCTTGAGGGCATCCGTGTGACGGCCCGCGCGACCCAGGTTCTGGACGGCGAGGCCTCCGACGTGATCGACCCGATCACCGGCAAGGAGATCGAGCGCGAGGCGATCACGGACGCGAACGGCTACTACCAGATCCTCGAGGTCCCGGCCATGGTCAACTACTGGGTCAAGGGCAACCCCGAGGTCAAGGCGACGCTCGTGCAGCTCAACCACGCCACCGATGACTTCACCTACGGCATCGGCGACGAGGAGCACCCGGCGAACCTGCAGCATGTGCTGCCCGCCGCGGACACGGGCGATGTGGACTTCTACCTCGAGTCCGCCCCCGGCGTCGTGACCGGCCTTGTCTACGAGGCCTTCTCCGACCCGAAGATCCCGATCGCGAACGCGTTGGTGCGCGTCTCCAACGTGACCCCCGCCATCTCGGTCCGCACCGGCGCGGACGGCAGGTTCGCGATGGGCACGGAGGACGAGCCCCTCGTCCCGGCCGGGACCCAGACCCTCGTCGCCGGCGCGCCGGGCTACGGCACGGAGAGCGTCGATGTCGAGGTGCTCGCGAACGACACCGTGAACGTCGAGATCCCGCTCGAGGCCCTGCCTCCGGGCGCGATCAGCGGGAAGGTCACCTCCGCGGACGGCGCGACGCCGGTCTCGGGGGTTACCGTCGAGGCCTTCTTCGCGGATGAGACAAGCCCGATCGCGACGGCCACGACGGGCGCCGACGGAACCTACCGCATCGATCCGATCGGGACGGGCGACTACACCGTTCGCGCGCGGGACGCGGTGCTCAACCGCGCCATCTCCCCGACCGAGATTGATGTCACCGTCGAGTCGGAGGAGACCACGGAGAACGTGGACTTCACAACGGTCGCCCTCGTGACATGGGGCGCCGGTGTGCGGATGATCTCGAGTCCGTACTCCTACCCGACCATTGACTTCGCCGATCTCGTCGGTCTCGAGACCGCCGCGGTCAAGCTCGCCTGGTGGGTGCCTGCGCTGAACAAGTACGCGGCGTATCCGGACGAACTGGTGGCGCACCTCACGCGCGGCCGCGGCTACTTCGCGCGGTTCGACGGGCAGGTGGTCGTGGATCGGGTCGGGGAGCCGACCTCCCAGACGGAACTGGACGCCCCGTTCGACCTTGCGCTCTCGGAGGCGAACGGCGGCTGGAACTTGATCGGCAACCCATACCCCGATGTCGATATGGATTGGGCGCTCGTGAGCGTCCTCTATGAGGGCCAGACGCTGACGCTCGCGCAGGCGGTGGAGCAGGGGCTCATTAGCCCGGGGCTCTACGCCTATGAGAACGGCGGCTACGTTGTGAAGACCGGCATGGCGCCGTGGGTCGGCTACTGGGCGAAGGTCCTGAAGCCGGGCGTCACGGTGCGCTTCACCAAGCCGGACGCGTCGGTGGTCAGCAGTCGCTCCACCGCGGGCGGCGTGCGGACCGACGGCGTGGACTGGTCGCTCCAGCTCACGGCCGAGGCGGAAGGTTTCGCGGATCGCGCGAACTACATCGGCGTGGCCCCGGAGGACGCCGGTCTGGACTCCCGCTTCGACATGGAAGAGCCTCCGATGGCTCGGAAGTTCGCGGGCGAGGACGTCACGCTCTACTTCCCCCACACGACGGCAACCGGCGAGGCGAGGAGCCTCTCCAGCGACTTCCGGTCGTCTCTGGGAACCGCGCAGGACTGGGAGTTCGTGGTCGACACCAACGTGGGCGGCGCGGACGTCCGCCTCGCCTGGCCCGACCTCCGCTCCCTGCCGCGCACCTTCTCGGTCACCCTCGAGGACCTGGCCAGCGGCGCGACCGTCTCGATGCGCTCGGCGAGCCAGTACGCCTTCAAATCCGAGGCCGAGGGCGGGACCCGGGAGTTCCGGATCCGCGTCCGGAGCCTCACGGACGCGGGCAACCCGACTCCGCAGGTGCTCGGGGTCGATTCGATGGCCCGCGGCGTGACGGTCAGCTACCGCCTGACCGCGGATGTGGACATGACGGTGCGGATTCTCAACCAGGCCGGCCGCGTGATCCGCACCCTGGTCTCGGACGAGGCGCGCGCGGCGGGCGTCCACTCCGAGATGTGGGACGGCCGGGATGACGCCGGTCGGGCTCTGCCGGCGGGCGAGTACCGTGTGGAACTGGCCGCCTGCGCGGAGGACGGCGCTGTGGGCCGCGCCACGGTTCGCGCGGTGCGCTAGAAGCGCTTCAGACGCCGCCGGGGCTCGTGAGCCCCGGCGGCGATTCTCTTGTGTGTTTCTGAGGCGCGGAGGAAGGCATCTTCGTCAGGCGATCCGAATGTGCTATAAGAGACGAGTTTGTTCCTACCCATCGCATCATGCGCGGTGGGGATGTTGCATGGATTGGCGCGCGCCTGCGCGGTTTGCCGGCGCGAGTCGGTCCAGGGGAGGGTCAGGCAGAACATGAACCGCATCTTGAGGCATCGAGGAGCCCGATTGGTGGCGAACGTGCTCGTCGTCGCCATGCTGGCTCCAGTATTCGGCCACCTCGGGGTGGGCGCGGCGTTCGCGCAGGCCGCACGCCTAACGCGCCAGATCCGGGTGATCGTCCTGGACGTTCAGGACGTAAGCGGCGAGCAGGTTGCGGACAACCTCGGTAGCCTCACCCGGGACGCCGTGTGGGCCGAGATGCATTTGAACCGCTGGTTCCTGCCTACGCCGCAGCGTGAGGTCCAGGCCGCGCTCGAGCGGGGCGAGACGCGCGGCGAGCTGACGCTTCCTCTGGACAAGCTGGAGCAGCAGCGGCTGGCAACCAACGAGAACGTCGAGGGCGTCGTCACCGGGCAGGTCCGCGTGGTGAGCGTCTCCGGCGATCCGCGTGTGGCGACGGTCGAGTTGCAGCTCATGCTGCTGGACCAGCTCAGCGGCTACTACATCAACGGCGCTCGGGTTGTGGCGTCGTCGGATCCGCGGCCCGGCTACGAGGGCGCGGACGCCGCGCTGATCCAGGAGGCCGTCAACAAGGCGTCCGCCGAGGCCGTTTCGCTGATGGGCCGCTACGAGGTGCCTGAGGGCTACGTGCTTGCGGGCGAGGGCTCGGACATCATCCGGATCAGCGTCGGCGAGCGCGAGGGCATCCGCGAGGGCGACCGGTTCGTCGTGATTGGGCGCGCCGCCGATCGCGACCGCGTCGACGGCGGGGCCTACCCCGAGATCCGCGGCTGCATCCAGGTTGGCGACCCGCGCGCGAACTACTCGATCTGTCACCGCGTCGAGGTCGGGCGGGCTTACCAGGTGAACACGGGCGACTTCGTCCGGATGCTCTATCCGGAAGACTGGATGACCGAGGACCCCTCCGGGAGCACGGAGAAGGAAAGCGGAGGG
>CAZCER010000400.1:0-5324 GCA_964497385.1 uncultured Armatimonadia bacterium
CATGTCGAGCGTGCGCTCGGCCCCGAACGCGCCGCGGACGCGGACAGGCTGACGACTAGCCTCTCGCCGCACCCTATGCCAGAGCCCCGCATCACCGGCCACCCTTACTACACATCAAGCTGCTCCAAGCGGGTCAGCCACTCGTTGAAGTGGGGGCACTTCTCCCTGATGGCTTCGAGGCCGGCGCAGGCCGCCAGGGCCGGTCCATCGACATTCGCGTCGTAGTCCGGTATGTGCTTCTTGATCCGCGCTTTCGGGTGCGTATGCAGTCCCTGGTCGATATGCTCCGGCGTCGCGAACGCCTCACACTCGCGCCTGAGCGCCGCGACCCCGCGATCGACTCCGTCCAGCCACTGGGCAAGACACCCCGGCGCGGCGAGGATGAGCGCTTCGAACTCATGAACCTGCAAGTAGGGGATGAACCGTCGGTCGCCCAGTTCAGCGGCGAGAGCCGCCTCGAGGCTCTGCGCGCGCCGATGGGTGTCGCCGGCGCCCGAAGCCGTCTCGTAGCCGGGGAAGTCCGTCGGAAGGGAGTACAGGTCGATCATTGTCGAGAAGCGAGCGTCGGGAGACCGATCCTCCTTCATCCACCGCCGGATGTCCCCCAGCGTGTGGCCGAAGGTGCTCAGCAGCCCCCCTGTGGGGATCCGACCCTTGCGCCGCGCGTGCAGGCCGGTCAGCCTGGGTGTGGTCACAGCCACGCCAAAGCCGATCAGGTGTGGCTGGAGGACCTCTTTCGCGAAGGCCTGCTCGGTCTGCCCCTCCACGGTCAGATACAGCCTCTTCATCAGAACGGCCCCCCGCCAAGGACGTTCTTCTCCCAGAGCTGCCCCACGGAGTAATCCTCGAGCCACTCGGCGAGCGCGGCGGAGTCCAGCCTCCGAAACGTGGACTCCCGCTCGTCGCGTTCCACCACCACGATGTCCTCGGGCTCGAACGCGTCGAGCAACGCCGCGGACTGGGTCGCCACGAGGACCTGGCAGTGGTGCGAGACCTTCTTGAACAGGCCAGCTACGATCGTCTTGGCCGCCGGGTGCAGCCCCAGTTCGGGTTCATCGACAACCACCAGAGTGGGCAGGTTCTCCGGCGGCTGCATCAGGAGCGTCACCAAGGCGATGGCTCGGAGAGTCCCATCCGATAGCTGATGGGGGCCAAACACCTGGTCCGATCCGCGCTGGCGCCAGTTGAGGATGATCTCGTTGTGGTTCGCGGCCGACGGCTCGAGGTCGAAATCGTCGAAGAACGGTGCGATCCGCCGCACGGTCGACACGATACGGCTGTAGGCGTTGCTGTCCGTGCTCTGCCTCAGGGCGTACAGGATGGCCGCGAGGTTCCCCGCGTCCGGCATGAGCCAACGGTTGTCGCCGACATAGCAGTACTGCCGCGCTCGCGTCGTCGGGGACGTGTCGTGGAAGTGGAAGACGCGGCAGTCGCTTAGCAGGAAGCGCGTGACCCGAGCCGTCGGGTCGCTCTTCTCGGCCTCAGCCTTGATGCGGGTCTCCTGGTGCCCAGCCCCGAGTGGGACCTCGAGCGGATGGCCGCGCCAGTCCCGGCGCAGGAAGGTCGTCTTCTCCTCGGCGAAGATGAGACTGTCCTGGGCGGCGTGGAAGAGCCGCATGGCGTAGGTGGTCGTCCCGCTATCGGTCTCGAACACCAGTTCCGCCTCCATCTGAGGCGTCTGCTTCGGTCCGAAGTGCAACAGGGACTGCGCCCGCCCGGAGACCGCGACGTGCTGCTGGAGACGCTCGCCCATCATCTCGTTGAGCATCTTGAAGAAGGAGACGAGGTTGCTCTTCCCGGCGCCGTTCACCCCGATAAGGACGTTCATGGCGCCGAGTTCCAGTACCATCGACTTGATGGAACGGTAGCCAGCGAGCCGAATCCTCTTGAGGGACGACCTCCCGTCGCCAGCCATTCCGGCGCCCCCTTCCACGTCCTCGACACGGAACATCAGTGGGCCGAACTCCTCGTCGATCAGGTGCACCGTCCAGGTCCGGTCGGTGCAACGCGTGTAACCCAGGCGGCGGGCCGCGAACATGGGCGGACGCCGCACCGAGGTGTGTTCCCGCCGGTGCACCAGGCACCTGCTCACCGCGTCGGCCGGCCCGAGCGGCGGCGCCGTCGGAGGCTGCCAGCCGAGCTGCCCTCAGCAGATCCGCGGCAGCAGTTCCCCGCTCGGCATGTCGAGCGTGCGCTCGGCCCCGAACGCGCCGCGGACGCGCACCCGGCCCCGGCCCGCGTCGAGGACCTCGCCGATCGCAGCCGCCTCCGCCCCGTACTCGCTCGCGCGCATCGCCGCGAGCACCGAGTCGGCCGCCTCCGGCGCGACGACGGCCACGATCTTGCCCTCATTCGCGACCTGCAAGGGATCGAACCCGAGGAGTTCGCAGGCCTGGCGCACGTTGCTCCGCACCGGCACGGCCTCCGCGTCGACGCGCATGCTCACGCCCGAGTCCCGGGCGATCTCATTGAGCGAGGCCGCGAGCCCGCCGCGCGTGGGATCGCGGAGGCACTTCACGCCAAGCCCCCCCGCGTCGAGAACCGCTTCGACCAGGCCCTGAAGGGGCGCGCAATCACTCAGGGGCGGCGGGTCAAGCGGCAACACCGCCCGCGCGACCATCACCGCCATGCCGTGATCGCCCACCGTCCCGCTGAGCAGAATCACGTCTCCCGGCGCGGCCTGGTCGCTCGAGACCCGGGCGTCGGATCGCACCTCGCCAAGCCCCGTGGTCGCGATGTAGACGCCGTCCGCGGCGCCGCGCTCCACAACCTTCGTGTCCCCCGCGACGATCGCCACGCCCGCCCGCTCGGCCGTGGCCTGCATCGAGGCGGCCAGGCGCTCGAGCGTCTCGATCGGAAAGCCCTCCTCGATCACGAACGCCGCGGTCAGCCAACGAGGCCGCGCCCCGGCCACCGCGACGTCGTTCACGGTCCCGCACACCGCGAGCTTGGCTACGTCGCCGCCCGGGAACTCCGCGGGCGTCACGACGAACGCGTCCGTCGAGAGCGCGAGCCGCACCCCACCCGCCTCGAGCGAGGCCGCGTCCTGGCGGGGCGACCGCGCGGCCGCGAGCCGACCGAACACGCTGGTCACCAGCGCATCGCTCGCGCGCCCCCCGCCGCCATGCGCAAGCTGCACGCGCTCCGAGCGCGCGTCGACCGTTCGCGTCTCCATGCGTCCGACCATCCGTCCATCGAGCGTACGCGACTCAGGGGCCCCTCCTCCCGGACGCGCCTGGCGAGGGGCCCCTTGTCGTCCGTTCCAGGAACTACAGCGCCTCCGCGAGCCCCGGCACCAGATCCGCGCCCTCCGGAACCGCGATCGTCGAGCCCTCGAAAGCGTCTCCGATCGGCTCGCAACGCCCGCCGAGGTGTTCCGCGAGGAACGCCTCCATGACGGCCCAGAAGGACAGCGAGTTCTCGGGACGCGCGAACCCGTGGCCCTCATCCGAGTAGAACGCATAGGTGACCGGAATGCCGTGACGCTGCATCTCGGCCACGATCTGGTCCGACTCCGACGGCTTGACGCGCGGGTCGTTCGCGCCCTGCGCGATCAGGAGCGGCTTCCGGATGCGACGGACGTGGGTGAGCGGCGAACGCGAGGCCAGGAACGCCCGGCCCTCCTCGGTCGCCGGGTTGCCGACGCGCTCGTGCATCATGGGGAGAATCGGCATCCAGTACTCCGGCACGTTCTCCATGAAAGTGATCAGGTTCGACGGCCCACACAGATCGACTCCGCAGACGAAGCGGTGCGGGGTCATCGTGAGCCCCACCAACGTGGCGTACCCGCCGTAGCTGCCGCCCGTGATCGCGATAAGCGATGGGTCCGCGATCCCCTTGTCGATCGCCCACGCGCAGGCGTCGAGGACGTCGTCATGCATCTTGCCGCCCCACTCGCGGGTGGCCGCGTTCACGAAGTTCTTCCCGAAACCCGTCGAGCCGCGGTAGTTCACGGACATCACGGCGTAGCCTCGGTCGGCGAAGAGCTGGTGCACCGGGTGAAAGCCCCACTCGTCGCGGGCCCACGGCCCCCCATGGATGAAGAGCACCAGAGGCAGGGGCTTCGACGGACGGCCGTCGCCGTCCGGATCCGAAGCGACCGGCAGCGACACGTAGGACACGAGGTTCAGGCCGTCTCGCGACTTGACCACCACGGGATGCATCTTCGCCAGCGGAAGCCCGTCAAGCGCCTCCTGATGGACGAACAGGAACTCCGACTCGCCCGTGCGCGCGTCGTAGAGGTAGTAGCGAACCGGTCCGTCGTCCTCAATCGTCGCCACAGTCCAGAGCGTCTCGTCGAGCGTCATGCCCGTGACGTTGATCTCGCCGTCGGTGAGAGCCTGCAGTCGAGCCAGGTGCTTCTCCGCCCAGGGCTCGAGCGCGTGCCACTCGGTCCGCTCGTAGTTCGTGGAGTAAGCGAACGGCTTGCCGGTCCGTTCGTGCGACATCGCGCTCGAGATGTCGCAGCGCGGGT
This sequence comes from uncultured Armatimonadia bacterium, assembly GCA_964497385.1. Taxonomy (GTDB): domain Bacteria; phylum Armatimonadota; class Zipacnadia; order UBA1398; family UBA1398; genus CAZCER01. Next base: position 4,475 of record CAZCER010000400.1, read on the forward strand.
CCTCCGCGAGCACCGTGGTCTCCAGCGTCTCCGGGTCCATCGCGCAGAACGCCGCGGTGTTCCGGCCGCGCGTGTCCATCACGTAGAGCGTCTCGCCGTCCGCGTCGAACCCTGCGACCGACGTGCCCATCAGATCCTCGGAGCCGATCTCGAGAACGGTGCGAGGCTCCTCCGCGGTGAGGTCCACCATCTCAAGCCCCACGCCCTGCGGGCTGACCTTCACCGACGCGCCCAGACGCGGGCGGTAGTCTTCGTCGGTCACAATGCCCACATAGGCGTCGTTCTCGAACACGAGTTCCGACTCACCGGTCAGGACGTTCACCCTGTACAAGTCGTGAAACTGCGGAACGCGGTTGTTCACCGCCACCAGGATCTCCGTCGGGTGCTTCACGCTCACGCCCTGGATCCGGGCCTGCGCGCCCTCCCACGGCGTCAGATCGCGCACCTCGCCCGTCTCGATCGTCACGCAGTACACATGCGTGTTCTCATCGCCGTTCTTGTCCTGGGAGTACAGCACATGCTCGCCCGTGTAGGCCCAGCCGCAGCCGGGTATCCCGCGCCCCGCGTCCTGAGTCAAAGGCGTGGCCGACAGCGGGTCGTCGACCGGAGCGATCCAAATGTTCAGCACCCCGTCCAGCGGGGCCAGGTAGCTCAGATGCCGTCCGTCCGGGCTGATCCGAGCCTGCACTTTGTCGGGGTTCCCGAACAACGCCTCCCGCGGGATCAACGACGTCTGCGCCCATGCCGCGCCGCCCATAACCAGAAGCGACGCCCCGAACAGCCACTTCGCGCACAGCGGATGCCGCAACTCACACTTCCTCTCCATTGGTAGGCCCTCAGGCCATTCCCC
>CAZCER010000401.1:0-5312 GCA_964497385.1 uncultured Armatimonadia bacterium
GCACCCCATCGCGATCTCGTCATTGAAGCAGAACAGCCCATCCGGGCATCCATGCGCCGATGCGTAGTTGAGCAGCGTGCGATGGCCCGCCTCGCGCGTGTGGCCAGGCAGTTCGAGAAGGATGTGCTCCGGCGTCCGGCCGGCTTCGCGCATGACGTCGTCATAGCCCAGGGCCCGGCTTCCCGTCACATTAGGGCGCATGTGCGCGATCCGCGAGCAGCCCATCTCCAGGAGGTGCCGCGTCGCGGCCGCGCCCGCCGCGCGCATGTCCAAAGCGACGTAATCGGTCGCGGCGTCGTACCAGTCGCCCATTCCGACGACAGGCGTGCCTGGAGGCGCGAGTTCGGACGCCGCCTTCACGTGGAGCGGAAGCTCGTAGGCGAGAATGCCGTCCACCGGCCACCGCTGCGAGCGATCTCCGATGAACGACACCCCGTCGCGCCCGCTGATCACCTCGTAGCCGTCCCGCCCGGCGATGTGCTGCAAGTGGTAGTAGATGTGGCCGAGATACGGGCAGTAGTAGCCCTCCTGGCCCAGCCAGAGAGCCACGATGTGCGTGCGTCCCGTAGCCAAGGCGCGCGCCGCCTGGCTCGGGCGATAGCCGAGTTCCTCGGCCGCCGCGAAGACGCGCATGCGCGTGGCCTCGGCGAAGCCCTGGCCCTTCCCGTTTAGGATGCGCGATACGGTCCCTTTGGAGAGGCCAACCTCTTCGGCGAGTTGCCTAATAGTCACCTTAGGAGACAATGCGCCCCACTCCCGCGCGGATGCCGCCGCGCTGCCCGCTATCGTATCCTGGCCCCCCCGGGAGCGTCAACCAAGCCCGCGGGCGGGCTTCAGACCGCCCCGATCCGCACCGCGATGCGGCAGAGATCGCCGCCGTCGAGCACGCTCTCGAGCACCTCAACCTCCACGGGCCGTTCCGTGATCGTCTCCCAGACGCCCTTGTAGAAACCGGCGCCGCAGTAGCAGTACTCGACCGGCAGTTCGCCCCCCGCCGCCAGGATCTCCCTCACCCGTGGGCAGTGGCAGTAGGCCGCTCGCCGCCTCTCCGGATCCTCCTCCGCGAGATACCGTTCCAGATTCGCGCTCTTGGGGATCTTGGTCGCCACGATGACGTCGCCGTCGAGAACGCCCGCCAGGCCCCACCCGCGTCGGATCACATCCTCGATGGCGTCCTCGCCGAGCCCGAGGCCCTCGCGCAGGAAGGCTCGGAACCGATCCTGGAGCAGGCCGTGCGCCGCTCGAAGATCGCCCGTTTTGAGGTACTCCTCGCGGATCTCCGCGAGATCCTCTGCCGGGCAATGGCATGCGCAGCCCGTTAGTACGTCGCGGACGTGGGCCTCGGACAGCGCGTCGCGCAGACGCTCGAGCATTGCCCGTGTCCACTCGGCGACCTCCTCGCGCGAGCTTTCGTCCGAGAGCCCCTCCCCTCCGGCGAGGATGCGTGCGGCATCCTCCTCCGCCGCGACCGACGTGATGCCGTCCGCGAGCTTGGCCTGCCACGCGCGTTCGAAGTCCTGGTCGGCGCTCACGGGCGCCCTCCTCTCGCTCGACGCCGGCTGTCGAGCCCTCACTCCTCCGCGGGGAGCATCGCGGGGAAGACCTCGGTGTCGCCGGGGAAGTACCGAGGACCGCGCACGATGGCTTGGCCGGGGGAAGGGCGGTGTGGGGCGCGTCGCCCTACCCCTTCGGCGCCCACGCTCTCGGAAGCCACCCGTTCTCACCGGGGCGCTCCACCGGGACGTCAGTCAGCTTCCGCGCGGGGCTGGTCACGTAGCCTCGGTGTCCCATCGCCGCGTCCTCGACCTCGACGAGCCAGGCGTCGGGGGTCTTTCCCTGGAGGAACGCCTGGTACGTGCCATCGGGCTGCCGCCTCATCAGGAACGGATGCCACATCAGGTCGCGCCAGAGAGGGACATCGTCGCAGTACGCCACCCACACGTGCGCGTAGATGAGCGTGTTCGGGCAGTCGATCCGCGCACGGAAGTAGGTGCCCGTCTCCGTCTCCTCGGTCTCAAGGTCCGTGATGGTCGTGATGGGCCGGCCGTCGAAGACGTGCGCCACCCACATCGGCCACGCGAGAAACTGCTTCTCGCATTCGGTCGCGTGCGGGTAGTTCGGCATGATCGACACCGTCCATGGGACCTTCATCTTGGCCTGAGCCCTGTTGATGTCGAACATCGCGTACCCGCGCTCGTTCGTGCCGCCGACGTAGAGGATCGGGCAGCGCACCCAGTCCTGCGTGTAGTTCGGGGAGACCGCCCACCACTTGCTCGAGGCGTCCTCCGGGTGCTGCGACTCGTTGCCCATGAAGACGACGCCGGCGATGCGGTCGGGGTCGATCGCGGCGGCGGTGTAGGCCCCGGTCGCCCGCTTGCTGTGGCCGCCGATGATCGCGCGGATCTCGGAGCGCTCGATTCCGAGCACGTCGGCCATCACGTCCGCCGCGCGGAGATACGGGACCGCCCAGCGGAAGTGCGAGTGCAGCGCCGGGGCGCTCTTGCCGGCCCGGTACTCCATCAGCAGACTCTGCGGGTACTCCTCATCCGGGCGCTCGGCCACCTCACCGGGGTTCGGGACGACCATCGTGGGGTAGCCGGTTCGGGTGACGATCGTGTCGCCGTAGTTGAGGAGAAAGGACGTCTTCCACGGACCCGTCACACCGGCGACGATGACGACCTTCCCCTGGCGCGCGGGGTCGGCGAGAAGGGCGGGGTCGTCAGGGAGGAGGATGACGGCATCATGCCGGAGCGGCTCCATGCGCCACTCACCGGGGGCGCCCGGTACGGGGCACGGGACGGTCTGGCTGACGAACGTGGCGTCGATCCGGCGGAGCTGAACCCCGGGCGTCGTCTCGGAGGGGATGACTCGCTCCCCGGTGATCTCGAAGGCGAAGGGTTCTTGCGTCTGCTGGAAGGCGGCCCAGAGTTCGGCGGGCGTCGGGGTGGCGTCCGCACCGGGCGGCTCCTGTCCTCGAGCGGGCAGGACGCCGACGAGCACCGATAAGAGAAACCCCACGCCCGTCGCGCTGCCAACCGTGCGTAACATCGTCCATCACTCCTTGGGATCTCTGGGCTGATGCCGTCGGGTTCGGTCGGAGTGGCGCGCCGACCTGCGGAGGCCATGTGGGACAGCCGCCCTCGGCTGTCGTATGCGCCGCAGTCACCCCGGCCGCCGGAGGCCCCTCCCGCTCACCCCCCATCGGGTGCAGCAAGCAGCACCCCTACGGCACGGGGCGAGCGGGAGGCGCGGCCTCTCTCCCTACGGCACAGGCAGCTCCATCGGGTCGAGCGTCAGCGCCATGACGCCAACCGGGTCTTTGAGCATGCCCATGTCATCGTCTCGCGCCGGGTCGTCGGGAAGCACCAAGTAGGCGACGTACAGGACGCCGTCATGGATCATGGCGTCCGGGCGGAACGCATGGACCGTGGGCTCGGTGAGCATCACCGGCTCGCCCCAGGTCTCGCCGAAGTCCGCCGACCGCGCGGCGAAGACCGGCCAGCCGTCCTCTCGTTCGGCCGTGTACACGAGCACGAGACCGATGTCGTCGTCTGCGGCAAGCGCCGACGAATGGGCCTTCGGTTCGTCAACCGTGGGCTTCGGCTCGGACCAGGTGACGCCGTCGGTGGAGTCACAGAGGGCCATGGAACCGGGCAATGGCGGTCGACCCGCCGACTCCGGCCCTCCGCTGACCAGCGTGCAGGCGAGGTAGGCATGGCCTTCTGCCGAAGCGGTGACGGACGGCCGGCAGGCCTCGTGTCCCTTCAGCGGGGTAGGGCCAAACGGCCCCCAGTCCTCGGGGGCAAGCGCGGGCGACATGGCCGCGATCACCCCATTGCCGAAGCCCTGGACGCACACCAGCAGCAACCGGTCGCCTGCCCTGCACAGGTCCGGGTCCCAGACCGGGGCCGCGTCACCACCTGTGGGGGTCGTCGGCGTTGCCGAGGTCCGGGCCTTGGAGTCCGCGAGGGTCGCGGCTCCGAGCCACCAGCGGATTGGCTCGTCCCAGACGACGAAGCCCTGCGTGCCGATCCAGACGAACGGTGCGGAGGTCAGGCCCACCTGAGGCACGGTGTCCTCGAATGTCGTCCACTCGCCAGCCACGAGCGACTCCGCGGAGTGCGGCGACCCGTCTGCCCGCAGGTGCCACCCCACCAGCTCATTGCCCGCCCTGCCTGCAGGCCGGGCACCCTGGCAGAGCCCCCCCGGGCCGATCAGCTCGGTGTAGAGCACGAGAACCGGACCGTCATGGTCGGTGACGCTCACGTCGGCGTAGCGACGTCTGTGTGCCCACTCGGGCAGCGCAGCCGTCTCCTCGATGAGCTCGGAGAAGTGAGGTGACGGACCGGAGCCAGGCCGCTTCCCCGCGGACGCCTGCGGACTGACCCTCCCCTCCGGCACCAGCTCCCCGCCGCTCACCGGCAAGTCGGCCTTGTCGGGGTGCCCGGACTCGTCGCGTCGCGCCGAGCAGGCGGCGAGCGTCAGTACCCAAGACAGGCATACCACGGAAACCACGGCGTACCGAGTCAGCATCGTTGCCTCCCTCCTCTACAGCGGTCCCGGGTTCAGCTCACGCTCCGGCTGGTCGTTGGCCCAGCCGCCTGGGTCGTGCCAGAACTGGTAGATGCTTGGGAGTTCGTACAAGCGCACGGCTTCCTCAATAGCGGCCAACGGAGTCGCGGCAGTCGCCGACACCTGTGCACCGTAGGACGGGTCGTGGATGTCGCCTCGGTAGTCGTCGGGTATGTTCGGGTCGCCTTCATCAGGGCGCGTGCCGACGAAGTGGCGCCCGAACACGTAAGCCTGCGGCATGCCCTCGCCCTGTCCGTCTAGTTGCGCACCGATGTCCGACCCCACGCAGAACCCGGTCCGCGGCGCGATCGGCTCCAAACGAACGATGCCGACGGCGACTCCGTGGGCGGCGGCCAGGTCGTGCAGGAACAAGGCCCAGGACAGGCACTGCCCATCCTGAGTCACGATCAGGCCCCACGTGTCCATGGCTTGCGTGGCAGCTGAACCGTAGTAGTTCAGGGCGTCGGACCTCTCACTCACGACGTTGAGCGCCGCGATGCCACCCCAGATGTCGGTGCCTGCCGGAGAGCCGACGTCGAGGTCGAACACCGCGTCCTCGCTCGTCGCGCCTCTGGCCCACGCGCACGAGAACCGGTACAGGTGCTCATAGGCCTTGTCACTCAGTCCGCTCGGCGCCTGCAGCGCCACGTAGACCTTGTGCGCCGAGGTGCCCAGTGACTGGTACGTCGTGCCGTTCGTCGAGTAGGTCCACGTCCACTGCACGTTGCCCACATCGACCT
>CAZCER010000402.1:0-5310 GCA_964497385.1 uncultured Armatimonadia bacterium
GCGAGTACGGCTCGAACGACGCGGCGGTCACCTACACCTCGATGGAGATCCATGTACATGAGTTGGAGGTGTACCGCATCTGGAGGGGTGGCACGCCTCTGTACTACGACGCCGCTCACCCCGCCGCCGCGGACCCGACAGCCACGCCGCCACGGGAGGTGAGCGTGCCCCCACACGCGTGGCATGTGCAGGAGCCGGAGAACCCCGAGGCTGAGCCTGATGACTGGGTGTACGCATGGGTGACCAGGCCGTTTGACTGCGATCATTGGGACAACAGCGTTGAGGCGCTGCCCGATCTGCGCTACGACGCGGACTGCACCGACAACTCCGAGCACGCCTTCCTGCTGTTCGAAGGCCAGTGTTTCGCGAACCTGTCCCTCGCACTGAGGGCCAAGGACCACGACCAGTGGACGCCCGAAGAGTGGAACGGGAGCGTGGCGCCCACTGATCTGCTGGTGTTCGCGGACTGGCCCGAGGAGGACCACTACGGTAGCCCGATCCAGTGGCAGTCGGCGACCGTGACGGTGTCGGCCCTTCCGTTCTCGGTGACCGAGGGCACCAAGTACGAGGAGTTCGGCGCGGGTTGGATCCCGGCGACCACGAACACGGGCGTCACGTACGATGAGGGCTACTCGTGGGACTGGCAGTACCGAGTCTACTGGAACGGCACTGCTGTCAGCCTGTGCGACACCGATGACCCGACGCTTGCCTGGGTGGCCACGTCGCACGGACCGATCGCGGACGAGTCACAGTGCTCACTGAAGCGCGTACTCGATGTGTACGACCGGTTTGAGGGTCAGTACGAGCCGGTGGGGCTCGGGTCGCGCGCCGCCACATGGGTAGGCCTCAGCGGCGGCTCGCCAGCGAAGCTCACGGGCTGCCTGAGGCGCTACTGGCTGGGCCTGACACAGGATGTGTGGTGCATGATCTGCCAGGGCACGCAACTCGTGTGGAACGAGGTGCTGGGCCAGTTCCAGACCTACGAAAACCCGGCCGACTGCATCACTGGATGCCGCCTCGCGGTCGAAGCTCTGAGGCTGGTTGGGGTGGACGCGCGGACGGCCTGCATCTACCCCCAGCCGGAGCTGGGCGACCCGCTTGACTGGGAGACCTCGCACGAATGCTGGGTGCCGGACCCTGGGGAGCCTGGGGAACTGATGCATCCGGGCGCCCCGGTGGGCTTCTGGGGAGGCGGCGCCAACAGGTTCGAGGCCACGTTCACGATCCCGTCGGTGGCCAAGTACTGGGCATGGTGGCCGCAGATTCTCGCCAAGAGCCACCCCTACGAGGTCCTCCAGGCGGTCCGCGTGGACGACGACGAATACGGGGTAGAGCGCCACGCGTCGGAGACGTACGGGCACTGGGGGCCCGACCTGGACGGTGACGGCATTCTGGACCCGGACGAGTACCTCATGAACGGACCAGGTCACGAACTGGTGACAGCGACGCAGTAGGGAGGTCGAACGGGATGGTCAGCCGCTCAAGTCTGGTTCCGCAGCGTGTCTGCCAGTTGTGTGCCCTGGCCGGGCTTGCGCTCGCCTGGGCCGGGTGCGCGCGTCTGGGCGCTCAGCCTGCGTCCCCGGGCCCGCCGGACGCTCAGCCTGCGTCCCCGCGCGATGTCCTCCTCGCACTCGCCGCAGTCGACACAGCCCATGCATCGGACGAGTCGACGGCCGTGGACGAGTGTCCGCCAGCCGGGAGCGAGGAGAACCGTCTCATCAGGGGCGTCGCTCGCCAGGTTGGTCTCGGTGACGCCTACGCACGGCCGCCGGATCTCGAAGAGCCCGCTCCCGAGGTGACTGCCGAGCTGGACGCCTGCGCCCGCGCCCTCTTCGACGAGGCGCTGGTCCCCTCGGCGAATGCCTGGCGTGTCTTCCGGTTGGCGCCGGACAGTGGCGCGGGCCAGAGCGCCGTCCGTAGTACCCACGCCGCTCGCGCCCAGGTATCCGCGGAGCTGTCTGTCGCCGGCGCGGTGGTCCGTCTGGACGGACTAATATTCCGCACGGACTACGCCGCAGGCCTCCTCCTTCATGCGGACACGGGTACTGAGGTCGCGCTCCACGAGCGGGTGCCCGAGGTCGCTGTCCGATGGCCCGCCGGGGTCATGGGATGCGGCAGGTCGTTCGTGAGCGACGAGGGCACTGGCTCGCGGTTCGCCTACGCGCTCGCGTCCGACGACGCTCAGCCGAGTCGCCTGGACGACGTGCATCCGGCCGTCTGGTGGCCGTTCAGGGTGTCCTGCTGGTCTGACGGCGAGTGGGTTGCGCTCTCGGTGCCGCTGACCACCGAGTCTGACGCCGAACGCCCAACCGAGCCGTCGGTCCGGCCGTTCCGAGCCGGACAGTCCGCTCAGTCCACGGGCGGTCGTCTGCAGGCGGAGCAGGACGGGGGCCGTACGAGCAGTCTGCGCGCGGTCCAGCGCCTCACGAACGCCACGCTGGCAGGCCGAAGCGCGTCAGGAGGGGACACGGACGACTGCTTGGCCGAGGTCCAGCCTTTCCTGTCGGGACTGGACGAACTCCGTGTGGGCCTGCTGGATGGGGCGGACTGGGCGGAGGCGTCGGTGGAGCCGGCGCCAGACTCTGTCCGGCGCTATGCGGGACTGCCCGACGACACGCACTGCCTGACGGTGCGGAAGCCACGCCATGCAGCCGACCGTGCGCTGACTGCCGGCCTCCTGGAGATGGACGATCTCACCGGAGGCATTGACGGAGGCCTCGTTGAGGGGCCGCGGCTCGTGCAGTGGACGCTGGGCGGCGACTGGCTCTCCATCACTGTGGTGTCGCGGCAGGCGCCGCGGCTGTACGGGTGGGTGAACGCGCGGTGCGCCCATCTCCCGTCCGAGAAGCGGATGCTGACGCAAGAGCTGACCCACTGCCTGGGCGCCTACGGGCGGAGCCTGACGCTCGTGCCCGTCGACATTCAGGAGGGGCACGCCGGACGAGGACTGCTCGTCACCCCCCGCCCTGACACGCCGTACGGCCTCTACGGCGAGAGCACGGTCGGGGAGCAGCCCTGGGGCCGGTGCCGCATCTACGTCGATCCGGCGATCCTGCACATCGTCTTCGACCTGCCGGAAGAGGAGGGCGGAGCGGAGTAGCGTCTCTGCCGTACGGAGGTGGTTCCCATCGCGAGTCATGAGTGCTGCACAGACGGCGCCAAGCGCGTCACCGGCGCTCCGGTTGCCCTGCTCTGCGTCGGAGTGTGCTGTGGAGGCTGCAGGGACACGACGACCGGCGAGCCGACGGGGGCGGACCTCGCCGAGGAGGCGGAGCCCGAGACCATCCAGCGGCTCGTGGATGGCCGGGTGCAAGCGCGGTACGCTCTCGAGATGGACTATGCGGACGTCGTGGCCTTCTACGACGACCACCTGAAGGGTTGGACACGTCGCGAACTCGACCTCGCCCCGTTCGGCGAGACCACGACGGAGTGGGAGAGCGCCGACCGCGTGACGACGGTCGCGGTGTCGACCGGCCCGGAGGAAGGACCGACCCGGGTCATCATCGTCGGGCCGGAGGAAGGGTAGGCGGCGGGGCAGGTCTCGGCTCGCCCCGGGAGAAGGCCCTGATGCTACGGGGGACGCAGGTGTGCCGAGCATGGAGGGTCCGCATGAAAGCGATCGCGCTCACCAGCCTCGCGTTCTCGCTCTTCCTTGCCTCCGCCGCCCTCGGTCAGGAGCCTCTGAACCTGATCCCCAACGGCGGGTTCGAGGAGGACGCCGACGGTGACGGCATGGCCGACAACTGGCGCTTCTACGGGGACGAGGGCGTGTCGGTCACCTGGGGCCGCGATGAGGGCGTCGAGGGCGAATACTCGCAGCGGCTCTCGTGCGACGCGTTCGACTCGCGCTCACCAGCGAGTCACGTGATGCTCGCGCAGGTAGACACGTTCCCCCTGCGCGAGGGCCAGTGGTACCGGCTGTCGCTACGGGTGAGAGGCCAGGGGATCCCGGGCGGGGCGGCCAGTGTCGCGCTCAGCCATACGGGCACCTGGACGAACCTCGGTCTCAGCGAGGACTTTCGGCTCGGGGCCGAGTGGCGGGAGGTCTCCTTCCCATTCCGCGCCTCGCAGACGGCCTCCGATCACATCCGGCTGCAGATCTGGTTCACGAGCGTCGGGACCCTCTGGGTGGACGACGTGCGCCTGGTGGAGGTTGAGCCGCGGGAGCGCGTGTGCACCGAGGCGCTCGCGGACCTCGGGGGCAAGAACCTCGTGCCCAACTCCTCGTTCGAGTGCGGTACGAGCGGGTGGGGAAGCATCACGACCTTGCCCGGCTGGGGTGGGAACCTGGTGCGCCTGCTCGGGGAGGCCGACCGTACGACCGCCTCGCGCCACGAATCGAGCCTGCGCATCGAGGTCGATCGCGCGACGGCGCCCGTGTACTACTTCGACTACTTCGAGATGGCGGAAGCGCCCGTCCTGAAGCCGCTGCTCGCGAACCGGGGTTGGATCCCCGTAGAGCAGGGAGCGCGCTACACGCTCTCCGCTGACGTGCGTTCCGAGCCCGCCGATGTGCCCATCGAGATGGCCGTCTACCGGCCGGGCGGGGGCGCGCAGACGGAGCGGGCTCAGGCGTCGGGCGAGTGGAGCCGCGTCTCGTTCACCTTCGAGGCATGGGCCCCGCAGGTCTTCATCGCGATCGGTCCGGACCTGACGGAGTCGCCCCTCGACCGCGCGACGCTCTGGGTGGACGGGGTGCAGCTCGAACAGGGCGACCGGGCGACCGAGTACGAGCCGCGCGCTCCGGTGGAGGTCGGGATCGAGTGGCCGGAGTTCGGGCACCTGTTCGCGAGCCCCGACGACGCGCGCGCGGCGATCACGGCTTTCAACGCGACGGACGAGCCCAGAGAGGTGCGCTTCACGACGGCTCTCGCCGGGTTTGCTGACGAGCGGCCACGCGAGAGCGAGGTCGCTGTGAACGTTACGCCGCGAGGCGCGGTCGCGCTGGAGACTCGACCGACTATCGGCGGGCCCGGCTTCTACCGACTGGCGCTCTCCTCCGACAACGCGGCGGTGGTCCCGGTCCAGCCGCAGCGTTTCGCGGTGTTCGAGCCTCTGGATGACGCCGACGGACCCTTCGGGATGAACCATGCGTACCCGTGGCGCGAGTTGAACGAACTGAGCCGCGCGTTCGGACTCACCTGGTTCCGCGACTGGTCGCTCAAGTGGGTGCATGTGGAGCCCGAGAAGGGGCGCTTCGAGTTCGACGCGGCGGACCACCAGATCGACCGCGTGCTTGATCTGGGGCTCAACGTTCTCGGGCTGCTGCCCTTCCCCTCGAGCGAGTGGAGCACCACGAACCCGGCGAAC
>CAZCER010000403.1:0-3591 GCA_964497385.1 uncultured Armatimonadia bacterium
GTCCGTGGCCTCCAGGTCCGGGGTGGAGGTCAGGGTAAACGTGGGCGTCAGGGTCCTCGTCGGCGTCACCGTGGGCGTGGGCGTGCGGGTGCACGTGGAGGTGGGGGTGAAGGTGTCGGTGACCGTCGGGCGGAGGGGCGTCGTCATCCTCCGGGGGCGGGTCGAAGCGCCCGTTGTCAGGCTCCTCGGCGGCGGGCTCGGGTAGGAGAGGCGTCGGGGGAGGGGAGGGCTTGGACTCGGTTGCGCCCGGCTTCGGGTGCTCCGGCAACGCCTTTACGCGATCCACGACGATCTCCTCACTGCGGTTGGAGCCGTCGCGCCGCTGGCACTTGCCCTTCACGAGGACCTCGGCGTCCGCTTTGAGGAGCTTCGCGCATTCCTCGTACTGCCGCCCGAACACAACGAGGTTCATCTCTCCCTCGTGGTCGAGAAGCGTGACGAAGGCCATCGTGTCCCCGCGCTTGGTCTGGCGCGGGCGCACCTCGGTGATCATCCCTCCGACGATCACCGTCTCGCCGTCCCGCGCGTCGCTCATCGTCGAACTGGTGAACGTGGCGCGACCGGCCAGCCGCAGGCCCAGGTCTTTCAGCGGGTTCTCCGAGACGTAGAACCCGAGCAGGTCCTTCTCCGCCTCGAGCATCTCCTTGCGGTCGAGATCCTCGACTTGGGGGAGTTCCATCGCCGCCAGGTTGAGGGCCGGATCTTCCTCCTCGTCGAAGAGGCCCGCCTGGCCGGAGTCCTTCTCCCGCAGGATCTGCTGCCGGATCGCGAGCGCGGGCTCGAGCGCCGCCAGATGCGCCGCGCGCGAGCCGAAGCGGTCGAACGCGCCCGCGCGTATGAGGCATTCGAGGACGGCGCGGTTGACGGCGTTCGCCGGGGCGCGCTCGCAGAGATCGAAGAGATTCGCGAAACGGCGCTCGGTCCGCGCCTCCAGGATGCCGGAGACCGCCGCGGATCCAACGCCCTTGATCGCCGCGAGCCCGAAACGGATGTGGCCCTCGGAGTCCACCGTGAAGTCGGCGTCGCTCTCGTTGATGTCCGGCGAGCGGACCTCCACGCCGAGCTTCCGCGCCTCCTCGATGTAGAGGGCGACGCGATCCTTGCGGTCGGCGAAGCTCGTGAGCTGCGCCGCCATGAACTCGGCCGTGTAGTTCGTCTTCAGGTAGGCCGTGTAGTAGGCGATGATCCCGTACATGGCCGAGTGCGGCTTGTTGAAGCAGTAGGCCGCGAACTCGGCCATGTTGTCGAAGATCGCCTCGGCCTCTTTGCGCACGACGCCCCGCTCGACCGCGCCGTCGAGGAACACCGCGCGCATCTCGTCCATGATCTTGCGCTTCTTCTTGCCCATGGCGGAGCGCAGAATGTCGGCCTGGCCGAGCGTGAAGCCGCCCATGTCGCGGGCGATGCGCATGATCTGCTCCTGGTAGACCATGACCCCGAAGGTCTCCTCGAGGATGGGCTCCAGCATGGGGTGCATGTACTGGACCTTCTCCTTGCGCTGCTTCCGGCGCACGAAGCGGTCGAGTTCCCCGGTCTGGATCGGGCCGGGACGGTAGAGCGCGACCAGAGGCAGCATGTCCTCGATGCGACGGGGCCTCAGCTCCGCGACGAGCTTCCGCATGCCGGCGGACTCGAGCTGAAAGACGCCGCTCGTCTCTCCCCGCGAGAGGGTCTTGTAGGTGGCCGCGTCGTCGAACGGGATGTCCTGCAGCGTCAGCTTCTCGCCCCGGCGCCGCTCGATGTGCTCGAGCGTCTTCGCCATCACCGTGAGGGTTTTCAGCCCGAGGAGATCGAACTTCTCGATCCCGACGCGCTTCAGGGCGTCCATCTCGAACTGAGTGGTCACGCCCTCTTCCTCGGAGAGTCGGAAGAGCGGCGTCCACTCCACCAAAGGGTCGCGCCCGATCACGACCGCGGCGGCGTGCGTCGAGGTGTTTCGAACGAGGCCCTCGAGGTGCTGGGCGACCTCCAGGAGATCCTTGATCTCCGGGGTCTTCATCTCGTCCTTGAGTTCCTTCGAGGCCTTGATGGAGCGCGCGATGGTCGGCTCGCCCAGCAGCTTCGCGACCCGGTCCACGTCGGGCAAGGGGATCCCGAGCGCGCGGCCCGCGTCGCGGACGCTGTTCTTGCTCTGCAGGGTCCCGAACGTGCAGACCTGCGCGACCCGATCCGCCCCGTAGGTGCGCGAGACGTACTCGATCACTTCCGATCGACGGTCATCGGGCACGTCGAGGTCGATGTCGGGCGGGTCGTCGCGCTCCGGGTTCAGGAAGCGCTCGAAGTAGAGCCCGAGCTGCAGCGGGTCGAGTTGGTGGATCTTCAGCACATAGGCGACGAGGCTTCCGCCCGCCGAGCCGCGGAACCCGATGAAGATGCCGTTCTCCCGGGCGAACCGAACGATGTCGTACACGACCAGGAAGTACCCCGCGTAGTTCTTTTGGATGATGATGTCGAGTTCGTACTCCATGCGCTCGCGCACGACCGGGTCGCTCGGGTCGTAGCGGTCCGGGAGCATGGTTTGGCAGAGATGCCGAAGATAGCTCGGCTCGTCCGCGAAGCCCTCCGGCAGAGGGAACTGCGGCATCTGGACGTTCCCCAGCGGGATCTCCAGCTTGCAGCGCTCCGCCACCTCCAGAGTGCGTGTGAGCCACTCCTCCCGCCCCACCGCCTGCAGCATCTCCGCCGGAGACTTGAACCAGAACTCCCGCGCGTCGAACTCCATGCGGTTCTCGTCCTTGAGGGTCTTCCCCGTCTGGATGCAGAGCAGGAGGTCGTGGACCCGAGTGTCCTCCCGGTTGGTGTAGTGGCTGTCGTTCGTCGCCACGATCGGAAGCCCGAACTCGCGCGCAAGCTGCACCTTGATCGGGTTCACGGTCGTCTCGGCCTCGAGACCGTGGACCATCATCTCCATGTACAGCCGGTCCGGGCCGAAGATGTCCGCGAGCGGCTTCAGCGCCTCCCGACCGGCCTCCGCCCCGCCGCGCAGGATGGCCTGATCGACCGGGCCCGACAGGCACGCTGTCAGGCAGATGAGGTCCTTGTTCAGTTGAGAGAGCAGCTCCAGGTCCACGCGCGGCTTGTAGTAGAAGCCCTCGAGATAGGCCGCCGACACGAGCTTCAGGAGGTTCCGGTACCCCGTCAGGTTCTCGGGGAGAAGCACCAGGTGGTAGCGCTGCTTGTCGAGGGCGGGGTCGCGGCGCGTGCGCGGGCCGGTCGCGAGGTACGCCTCGCAACCGACAATCGGGTTGATCTCCGCCTCGCGACACGCCTCGTAGAACGGGATTGCGCCGAACATCCCGCCATGGTCGGTCATCGCGACGGACTTCATGCCGAACTCACGGCACTTCGCCACGAGGTCCGGCACACGCGAAGCCCCGTCCAGAAGACTGTACTCGGTATGCGTGTGGAGGTGTACGAACTCCATGGCTGAATCGCCAGCCGCCCCGGCCGGACGCCGGGGCGGCTGCCTTTCCGTCAGAGATTGCGAAAGCGGATCGGGCCGGCCCTAGTCGCCTTCGGCGATCTGGATCACGTCGAAAACGAGCGCGTTGGCCTCGTCCAACTCGGCCCCCGCGATCGTCAGGGCGTCCC